>NZ_RRYE01000455.1 GCF_004010105.1 Microbacterium sp. CPCC 204701 | reverse complement strand
GCGAGAGCCGCCTCGACGGCGGTGTCGAGCTCGGGCACCGAGATCTCGAAGTCGTCGCGCATCGACGCGTGCGACGCCACGAGCAGGTCGCCGATCGCGGTCGGGCCCTGCTCGCGGAGGGTCTGGACGGTGTCGAGCACGCGCTGGTTCTCGGTGACGACGTGCCGCACGCGGCGGAAGGTGACGTCGTCGACGATCTCGGCGAGCCGCGGCAGGTCGTCGGGGGTCACGTCGCGCAGCGCCGGCACGCCGAGCGCTGCTGCACCGCGCTCGCATGCGGCCCGGCGCTCGCCGTAGCCGCCCGTCGCATGCGAGTGCGTGACGCCGGTGTCGATGACGACGAGCTCGAGACCGGCATCCGCGAATCCGAGGTCGACGACGTTCGCGTCGAGCGAGCGGCAGTCGAGGAAGATCGCCGAGTCGGCGCGGCCGAGCAGCGACGCCATCTGGTCCATGATGCCCGTGGGCGCGCCGACCGCCTCGTTCTCGGCGCGGCGGCCGACCTGCGCCAGTGCGACGTGGTCGAGCTCGAGGCCCCAGGTCTCGGCGAGGGCGACGGCCGTGGCTCCCTCGATCGCGGCCGACGACGACAGGCCCGCGCCGATGGGGACGTCGGACGCGAAGGCGAGGTCGACGCCGGCGAGGGCGACGGGGCCCGCGGCGTGTTCGTCTCGCAGGACGTTCTGTCCGTCGACGCCCGACACGCCGGGCGACACGCCCGGGATCGCCGATCCGTCCTGCGAGGCGAGCACGGCCCACGCGACCCCGAGTGGGTAGCGGGACCACTCCGGCAGCTCGTCGCGGCGCGCGGGGAAGAGCGCGTCGAGTTCGTCGAGCGTGACTTCGACCACCTCGTCTGCGAACGTCGAGGTGACGCGGATGCGCCCGTCGCCGCGCGTGCCGAGCGCCACGTGCGTGCGGTGCTGGATCGCGAACGGCAGCACGAAGCCGTCGTTGTAGTCGGTGTGCTCGCCGATGAGGTTCACGCGGCCCGGTGCCGACCATGTGCCGTCGGCCTCGGCTCCGAAGCGCGCGACGAACAGCGCGCGGGCGGCGTCGGCGGTGCGGGCATCGGTCGTGGTCACAGGGTCTCCTCGGGGATGGATGCGACGGCCTCGCGCAGGCGCGCCGCAGCGGACTCGGGCGGGATGTCGCCGATCCACGCGCCCATCGCGGCCTCGGATCCGGCCAGGAACTTGAGCTTGTCGGCGGCGCGGCGGGGCGACGTCAGCTGCAGGTGCAGACGGACGGTGTCGCGACCGCGGTGCACCGGCGCCTGGTGCCACGCCGCGATGTACGGCGTGGGCGTGTCGTAGAGCGCGTCGACGCCCCGGAGGAGGCGCAGATAGAGCGTTGCGAGCTCGTCGCGCTCGGCATCCGTCGTCCCGGCGAAGTCGGCGACCTGTCGGTGTGGCAGCAGGTGGATCTCGATGGGCCAGCGCGCCGCGAACGGCACGAAGGCCGTCCAGTGCTCGCCTGCGAGGACGACGCGTTCGCCGGCGCGCTCGAACTCGAGGATCCGCTCGAAGAGGTCGGGGCCTTCGCGATCGATCGACGCGAGCAGGCTCGTGGTGCGCGGGGTGATGTACGGGTAGGCGTAGATCTGGCCGTGCGGGTGCGGGAGGGTCACGCCGATGGCCTCGCCGCGGTTCTCGAACAGGAACACCTGCTCGACGCCGGGCAGCGCCGAGAGCGCCGCGGTGCGATCGGCCCACGCCTCGATGACCGTGCGGGCCCGGGTCGGGGTGAGGGAGCCGAACGACCCCTCGTGCTCGGGGCTGAAGCACACCACCTCGCACCGCCCGACGCTGGTGCGGGTGCGTCCGAGTCCCGGAGCCTCGAGGTCGTCGAGACCGCGCGGAGCGTCCTCGCCCGCGAGGGCGTCGCCGTTCGCGATCGCCAGGGCAGGGCCGAACGACGGCGACTTGTTCTCGAACACCGCGACGTCGTAGCGCGACGGCACCTCCGAGGGATTGGTCGGGGTCTGCGGGGCGAGCGGATCGAGCTCGGCGGGCGGCAGGAACGCGCGGTTCTGTCGCGCCGCGGCGATCGAGACCCACTCGCCGGTGAGCACGTCTCGGCGCATGGTGGCCGTGGCCGGACGCGCGGCGGGCTCGCGCGCGTCGACCGCGCGCTCGGCG
>NZ_RRYE01000454.1 GCF_004010105.1 Microbacterium sp. CPCC 204701 | reverse complement strand
CGTGCTCGTCGCACCGTCGGCGTCCTCTCGGTCGGGGTAGTTCACTCCCGGCCGCTCGTACTCGTTGCCCGTCGTGCTCATGGTGCGCTCTCCTCTCAGGGTTCTTCGCCGCGATCGGCGTCGGTCGCCAGATCCGGGTCGGCGCCGCGGCGCACCGCCTCCCCCTCGACCGGGTCGTCCGGCCGCAGGGCCGCATCGGTCAGCAGCGTCTCGGCGTCGGCGGCCTCGGCGCTGCGCTCGCGCGCCTCGAGGTCGTCGTTCTCGTCCCAGCCGCCGGCCGGATCGGCGTCGATGACGCCTTCGGGCAAGTCGCGATCCATCGCGTGCTCCTCTCGTCTGCTCCCAGCGTGCGCGGCATCGCGCGCGGACGACATGGGGTTGACAAGGGGTCACACGGTGTCGGATGCCCCGGCGCCGGCATCCGCGGTGCCTCTGCGGCGTGCGGCGCGATCTCGCGCGATCGCGTCGCCGATCACCTGTCCGCCGCTGCGCAGCAGGGCCCGGCGCCAGGGCAGCGTGCCGTCGATCTCAATCTGGATCGAGATCGAGAGGATGGTCCGGATCACCACGACGACGAACAGGATCGTCGCATCCTCGAGCGAGGGCTTGGACGTGATGGTGCGTATGAGGTCGGCGGCGACGAGCACCTCGAGGCCGAGGAGGATGGCGCCCCCGAGTGTCGTGCGCAGGGTGGTGAACGCAGTCTGGCCGCCCTTGCCTCGCAAGAGCGAACGAGCACCGAGGACGAGCGCCACGGCGAAGCCGATGATCATCGCGGCCGCGCCGATCGCCTCGAACGCGACCGCCACGACGGTGAACACCTCTTCCATATGCACGGCGCCAGCCTAGGGGCTGCGACCTCACCGGTCAGGAGGTGCTAGACGGCGCGGCGCTCGTGAAGGATGCCGCGGCGATCGGGGTTCGCGTCGAACCAGTCCGCGACGTACCAGCAGACGGGAATGACCTTGCGATCGTCGCGGCCCTCGAGCTCGGCGACGGCGCGCTCGACCACCTCGCCCGCATAGCCGTACCCACGGAACGTCGGCACCGTGTAGGCGCGGGTCATCGCCACCGTGCGCCCGTCGTCGCGGTAGTCCAGGACGCTCACCAGGTCATCGCCTCGGTGCAGGGTGTAGCGCGAGGCATCCGTCTCGTGTGTGAAACGCAGCTCAGTCACCCCGACAGCGTACGCCCGGCCTCCCCCATGCGGACGCAGCGCGCGGGATGTCGCGGCGATCGCTCGGCGGGGCTTCAGGGTGCGCTCAGCCGAGCCTCGCGCGGGACGTCAGCGCGCGCCATCCGGCTCGCCGTCGAGGGAGTCGACGGGCAGGAGCCGGAACTCGCGCCGGCGCAGCACGGTGAGGACGATCCGTGCCGTCTGGCGAATGCGCGACGGCCGCGTTCGGCGCACATCTCCTCGACCGCGACGATCCGGTACGAGCGCCCGCGGCGAAGCGCCGTGCCGCCGCCGACGAGCGAGAAGGGGCCGCGGCCGGCGCGCGCCATCCGCAGCGTGAGCGGATTGAGCCGGTGCTTGACGAATGCCAGCCACCAGCGCGTGAGCGGACCATGCGACGGCCTCGTCGACGTCATCATGGGACCAGTCTGGCGCGCGCGTCCGCGGCCAGCCCCACCCCCGGCCTCGATTGAGCAATGTGTCACATTCCGCAATGAACGGGCCACGGCATCCGAGCGATTTGACGCATTGCGACCCACTCGGTCATAATCGGCCACATGACTGACACCGCACGCTCTCTGTCCGCCTGGGAGGCGAACGGGACTGCCGGCATGATGATGGCCGGCCGCGTTGTCATGTGTTGTCGAATGTGCCACTAGCACGGTGACCCCCGTCGGACTCCGCTTCCGCTTCTGAACTCGGAAAGCACGGGGTCCCCCGAAGCACCGGTTTCGTGCGTCGATCACGCGCACCCGGATCTGCTTCGCGCATCGCCCACCGTCGGGCACCCGCCCCATCGGGCTCCCGGCCGACAGGGCCGCAGCACACCCGAACCCGCCCGTTCATCCGGGTTCCTCCCACAAGGACCATCATCATGTCGACCTCCGCTCTTCTCGACCGCCCCGCCACCGCTCCCGCCCGTCACCTCCGCGCCGTGACGGCGCCGACACCGATTCAGGCGCCCCCGGCG
>NZ_RRYE01000453.1 GCF_004010105.1 Microbacterium sp. CPCC 204701 | reverse complement strand
AGCGGCGAGCCGGTTGTGTGCAGCCGCCGCGACGAGCGCGCGCGCATGCGGCGCGAGCGCCTCCGGCCGGCTGAGCAGGATGCCGCGCTGAATGCCCGCCCAGTGCAGTGGCGCAGCCCACGCGGGTGGCTCGCCGAGTCGGGCGACGATTCGGAGGCCGTGGTCGAAAGCCGCCTGCATCGAGCCGGCATCGCCGAGGCGAGCCGAGGCGATGACGGCTTCTCCGAGGGGAAGAAGCGTGAAGAGATCGGGTTCGACCCGCAGCACGCGCGCTCGTGCCGATTCCCACACCGATGCGAGCTCGGCGGCATCGTCGTAGCGACGCGCGAGGCCCACGGTGATGGTGGCGGCGAACGCGTCGTCGCGCGGCGACAGGGCCTGCGCCGACGTGGCGCGAGCCAGAGCCGCACGGGCGTCCGCCGGGCGCTCCCGCTGCAATGCGAACCAGGCCGCCCAGAGGTGGAGGCGCGGCTGCCCGTGGCCGCCTCCTTGTCGGCCTCGAAGCGCATCGCGGATGATGGCGTCCGCTGTCTTGAGGTCGCCGAGGCCGATCGTGGCCGCCGCCGCTACCACGGCCGGCAGTTCGACCGAGGCGCTGGCATCGCCGGAGGCGGTGTAGAGCTCAGATGCGCGCTGGAGATCGGGAAGGGCTGACGCGTCGGCGTCCGGCGACAACGTGGCGATGAGTCCCTGATCGAGGAACCGGAGCGCGACGTGCAACGTCGACGGCGGTGCGGCTCCATGTTCGCGCGCCGCTGTCGCCGGTGCGTGCGGCCGATGCCCCGCACCGATGCCGGCGAGCCGCGCCCACGCCCGGCCGGCGTGGTCGATGTCGTCGGTGGCCCGGTAGGTGTCGTGCGCGAGGCTCATCATGCCCCGGTCGGCCCAGACCGCCGCCGCGAGATCCGTCGCGGTCCTGTCCGGGGGAGCCGCGTGCGCCCAGCCGTCGAGGATCATCCCGGCCTCGTCGAGGCGGCCGAGCTCCCACGCGACGTAGGCCCGGTCTTCTGCGAGCGACTCCGGCGTGGCGCCGCACGCCACCGCCCTCGTCAGCAGTTCGTCGGCGAGAGTCGGGTCTTCCTTCGTCAACGATCGCGCTCGCGCGGCCAGTGCGTCCGCCGCGCGTGGGTCCGTGAGGCCGTCGAGGCTTCGCAGCAGCGTCGCATCATGCAGCTCAGCGGCCGAGCTCGCCTCGATGACGTGGATCCTCTGCGCGACGGGTGCGACGGAGCGCACCGTCTCGACGACGAGCTCGGGCGGTCGTCCGGTCGCGGTGAGGAGGCCCTCGGCGTAGCCCTCAGCCATGAGGGCTTTCGCGTCGGAGTCCGGCGCCGTCGTGAGGCACAGGGCCAGATCGTCGATCAGCCGACGGACGGGCGGGGAGACTGACATCAGCCGGTGCAGGATGCGGGGTCGAAGCGCCTCGCGGAGCACCCCGTGGTACGGATCGTCGCGACAGTCGCGTTCGTCGTGCACCCGGAGGACCTCGTGGACGAGCCATGCGATCCCGCCCGTCATCGCGAGCACGGCGTCTTCGCAATCCGCGATGGCGAAGCCGATGTCCTCGCGCAGACGGTGCCGCGTCACATCCCCGAGCAGGATCGCCGGCCGGCTGCGCTCGAGACGGCGGCTGAGAGCGGCGAAGCCGGGCGCCGCCGGCCAGGTGCGCGCCGTCACGATGAGCCCTGCGTCGGACTCCTCGGCACGGTCGCCCAGGACTCGCAGCCGGGCGTCGTCGAGAAGATGCGCGTCGTCGACAAGCAGGACGGAGCCCGCCGGCGTGGCCTCGATGTCTCCGACGTCTCGCAGCAGAGCGGCGGGCGTGCCCTCGTCGGCGAAGAGGGTGACGAGATGGCGCAGAAGCGTGCTCTTCCCCGAGCCGGCGCTTCCGAGGACGACGGCTCGTGGGGGTTCATCCGGAAAGCGCAGGACATCGATCGAGGGAAGGCCGGGCAGGCTCGCGATGCCGCCCCGTCTGGGCTCGGCATCCGCCCACGTCGGCGCTGCGGGCATCATTCGGGCACAGAGGGGTCGGTCGGCGTCGGAGCAGGTTCTTCGACGACAGGCGGCGTGCCCGGCGGCTCTCCGCCGGGGCCGGGTGTCGGCTCGGGGTCGGGGTCGGGGTCGGGGTCGGCCGTCGGCTCGGGGTCGGG
>NZ_RRYE01000452.1 GCF_004010105.1 Microbacterium sp. CPCC 204701 | reverse complement strand
GGGCGTGGAGGCCCGGCCGAGGCGCCTAGCCCGCGCACGGTCATGAGCGCGTCGGCCTGATCCACCGCCCATGCGCCGCGCTTGTCGGGGTGTGCCAGAAGCTGCTCGTCGATCGCGGACTTCTCGGACGCCAGAAGCTCGGCGCGCGCCGTCGGCTCGTCGTTCCAGGCGAGGTGCGTGGCGATCAGCCGCGTCACCGAGCCGCGCGCTGACCGATCGCTGAGGCGGCGCGCGCGGCGCGCGAACCTCACACCCTCGTCAGCGCGCCCGATGCCCAACAGCGCCCGCGCCAGCGAGTACGCGATCGACGACCCCGAGCCGCGCTCGATGCCCGCGCGTACGACGTCGGCGTAGTGCTGCTCACCCACCACGACGGCCTCGTCGAACCGCCCGAGTCGCACGAGCAGGTCGATCTGCGCGGCGCCCGCGTAGGCACGGAGAGCGGGGTCGAGCCGCAGGGCGGCCGCGCGCTCCAGCGAGGCGAGCGCGCCGGGCTCGTCGTCCTCGTCGTCCGAGATGCGCCACGACTCGACGGTCAGCGCGACGCCGAGCGCCGCGTCGTCGCCGACCTCCTCGGCCAGAGCGATCGCCCGCTGGGCATGTTCGCGCGCATCCTCGCCGTGCTCGGTGATCGCGACGTTCGTCAGCACGCGCGAGAGCAGGGCCCGGGCTCGTTCGTGGTTCTGGCCTTCGAGCAGCTCGATCGCGGCGTGGAGGTCTTCGCGGCGGTTGCGGTGCTCGAAGTTGAACACCTCGACGAACCGCTGGCGCAGCAGCGCGGCGCGCGTGATCGGATCGTCGGGGCACACGGCGAGCCCCTCGCTCGCCGACCGCAGCGACCGCTCGGAGTCGCCGAGATCGTGCCACGCCTGCGCGGCCTCGAGGTGCAGTTCGGGGAGCGTCGTTCCCGACCGTGCCGGGGCATCCGGAACCTGGTCCCACAGCTCGGTGAGCCGTTCGGCGAGCTTCGCGGAGGTCGCCGGCGAGAAGCGGGCGCGGGACTGGCGCAGCGCCTGGACGGTGGCGTCGAACGACGCCGGCAGGTCGCGGGCGGCCAGCCAGTGCTCGGCGATGGCGGATGCCTCGTCGGGGGAGTCGCCACGTTCCCGCAGGCACTCGGCGTACCCCCGGTGCACGCGCACGCGCTCGCTCGGCAGCATCTCGCCCTCGACGGCCTCGCGCGTGAGCGCGTGGCGGAACGAGTATCCGGCGCCGTCGGCGAGGATCACACGGGCGTCGATCGCCTCGCGCAGCGCCAGGTCGAGCGCGCGGTCGTCGAGCGGAGACACCGCCGCGAGCACGTCGTGGTCGACCTGCATCCCGCCCGCCGCCATCGTGCGTACGGTCTGCTGCGCGTCGTCGCCGAGGCGCGCGTACCGCGCCAGCACCAGTTCGCGCAGCGTGTCGGGGAGGCCCCGGTCGCCGAGGTCGACGAGCTCCTCGACGAGGAACGGGATGCCGCCGCTGCGCTCCGCGAGGGCGTCGACGAGGCGGGGGTCGAGGCCGTCGACGAGCTGCGCGACCTGCTCAGCCACCTCTTCGGGGCTCAGCCGCTCGACGTCGACGCGGACGATCGCGCGCGTGCGATCGAGCTCCGCGAGCACGGGGCGCAGCGGGTGGAAGCGGTCGATGTCGTCGGAGCGGTACGTTGCGACGATCGTGAGATGCCGGCCCCGGAGCGTGGCGGCCAGGGTCTTCAGCAAGGCCATGGTCGAGGCATCCGCCCACTGCAGGTCTTCGATCACGACGATCACGTGCCGGTCCTGCGAGAGTCGCTCGAGGAGCACCTCGATCGCCTCGGCGAACTCGCCGGCCGGGTCGTCGGCGTCGTGAGTCTCGGCCGAGATACCGGGCACGAGGGCCGCGAGGCTCGCGATGACGGCCGCGGAGCCGGCCGCGGAGCGCAGCGCGTCGGTGCCGACGGCCGCGTGCAGATCGCGCAGCACCCGGCGGATCGGCCCGAACGGCGCTCCGATCGGGCCCAGATCGACGCACTGGCCGACGGCGATCACGAGCGGCAGCGCGCCGCGACGTGCGGCGGTCTCGGCGAGGAACTCCTGGACGAGTCGCGTCTTGCCGATGCCGGCCTCGCCGCGCACGACGACGGTGCGCGGGTGACCATCGGCGCCCGCGCCGAACGCCTCGACGAGCGTGGCGAGTTC
>NZ_RRYE01000451.1 GCF_004010105.1 Microbacterium sp. CPCC 204701 | reverse complement strand
CACGCGGGACGAGATCGGCCGCGCGCTCGCGGGCGAGGGCGATGTCGTGCTTCCCGGCCGCGCGTCGATCGCCCACCGCCTCATCGCGGACTGGCACGCGGCGCCGTGAGCAGCAGCGCCCTCGCCGGACTCGACGACCGGCAGCTCGAGGCGGTGACCGCGCTGCGCGGCCCCGTGGCGGTGCTCGCCGGTGCGGGCACCGGCAAGACCCGCGTCATCACGCATCGGATCGCCCATGGCGTCGACACCGGGGCCTACTCGCCGGGACGCGTCATGGCCGTGACCTTCACCGCCAAGGCAGCGGGCGAGATGCGTGGGCGCCTCCGCTCCCTGGGCGTCGAAGGAGTCGCCGCGCGCACCTTCCATGCCGCTGCGCTCGCTCAGCTCAACTTCTTCTGGCCGACGCTCGCAGGCGACACCGCACCGAGCATCGTCGACAACAAGGTGCGCCTGCTGGCGCATGCCGCGGACGGCATCGGACTCGATCCGGATGTCGCGACGCTGCGCGATGTCGCGTCCCAGATCGAGTGGCGCAAGGTCTCGATGCTCGGGGTCGACGACTACGCCGCGGCACGGCCGGGAGGCGTCGGGCGTCTCGGCGTCGACCGGGTGGTGGCGCTGCAGCACGCGTACGAGAAGCTGAAGGACGAACGCCGGCAGCTCGACTTCGAAGACGTCCTCCTCGCGTGCGCCGGCATGCTCGAGGCAGAGCCCCAGGTGGCGAAGGCCGTGAGGGAGCAGTACCGGCACTTCACCGTCGACGAGTTCCAGGACGTGTCGCCGCTGCAGAACCGTCTGCTCGAACTGTGGCTCGGCGACCGGCGCGACCTCTGCGTCGTGGGCGACGCGAGCCAGACCATCTACTCGTTCGCGGGCGCCGACGCACGCTTTCTGCTCGACTTCGACAAGAAGTACGAGGAGGCCCGGCTGGTGCGCCTCGAGACGAACTACCGCTCGGACGCCCCGATCCTGGCCGTCGCCAATGAGCTCATGCGGGGCCGGCCGGGCGCGCTGCACCTCACCGCCGCCGCCGGAGGCGCTCCGGACCCCCGCAGCGCGGAGGCGGCCGAGCAGGCGGTCGATGAGATGACCGCGACTCCGACGGTGACAGGGTTCGACGACGATCGAGACGAGGCCCGCGCGGTGGGTGCGCGCATCTCGACGCAGATCGCGGACGGCATCGACCCGCGCGAGATCGCAGTGCTGTATCGGTCGCACGCGCAGTCGGCCGGGCTGCTCTCGGCCCTGGCCGACGAGGGCATCGCCGCCACCGTGCTCGGGGGCCGCCGGTTCTTCGATCTGCCCGAAGTGCGGCAGGGGATCATGGCGCTGCGCGGCGCTTCGGTCGCGCCGATCGACGGAGGCCTCGTCGACACGGTGCGCGACGTCCTCCGCTCGCTCGGTCTGACGGACGACCCGCCGCAGGCCGGGGGAGCCCTCCGCGACGCGTGGGAGGCTCGCGCGGCGCTGCTGCGCTTGGCGCAGGAGGCGCCGGAGGGCACGACGCTGCGGGCGTTCACCGACGACCTCGCCGCCCGCGCGAAGACCCACGACGAGCCGGCAAGGCGCACGGTGACCCTCGCGACCCTGCACGCGGCGAAGGGCCTGGAGTGGGGACACGTCCACCTCGTCGGCGTGGCCGAGGGCCTTCTGCCGATCTCGTACGCGACGACCTTCGAGCAGGTGGACGAAGAGCGCCGGCTCGCGTACGTGGGAATCACGCGGGCCGGGCGAACGCTGTCGCTGACGTGGTCCCGAGGGGGAAGGGAGCGATCGCCCTCCCGTTTTCTGCGAGAGATCGGCAGCGGCACTCTGCGTGCGGCCGGTGCACCCTCACGCTCCGGTGCAGCGAGCCGGCGCGCAGGGTCACCGAGCGGTTCCTCGGCTGCGAAGGGTTCCGCCCGCGCTCCTCGATGAGCCGTCCCGCCACGATGCCGGCCTCCCACGCGACCGCGCCGTCAGCATCGACGGGGCGCCCGATCAGCTGGGCCGCGATGGCGGGCCACGCGGGGTCGTCGTCGCGGCGGCGAGCGGCGACGCACGAAAGGCACGCCGTCACACCGGGCGTGACGACAGGGCCGATCTCGGCGCCCGTGCCGGTGAGCACGACGGGAACATGGGCGACATCGTCCGCCATGAGCGTGGCGACCGTGCCCGGCGGCACCACGCGGTGCG
>NZ_RRYE01000450.1 GCF_004010105.1 Microbacterium sp. CPCC 204701 | reverse complement strand
GTCGCGGCATCCGTGCCGACGCTGGCCATCACACGCTCGGGCACCTCGAGCGCGCGGCGGCGGAGGGCCGTCCCCGAGGAGGTCAGCGCCACATCGAGCACGCGCTCGTCGTCGGCGCGGCGCGCGCGGGTGACGAGGCCCTGCGCTGCGAGGCGCTTGACGAGCGGCGACAGCGTCGCCGGGTCCAGCGCCAGCTCGTCCGCGAGATCGCGCAGCGACCTGGGCGAGGACTCCCACAGCGCGAGCATCACCAGGTACTGCGGATGTGTGAGACCCAGCGGCTCGAGGATGGGCCGGTAGATCGAGACGACGTTGCGCGCCGCGGTGACCAGTGCGAAGCACACCTGGTTCTCGAGCTTGAGCAGGTCGCGGTCGGTAGGGGCGGTGACGGTCACGGAGTGATCCTATCGAACGAATAGTTAGTACACTAATGACTATGACCGAGACGGATGCCGCAGACCGCCGCACGCTCCGCGAGAGAGTGCGTGAAGCCGGCGGGTGGTACGCGTGGTTGAACACCAAGCTCATCCGCATGGCAGGACCCGCGGCCGTCGGCCCCTACGAGACGACTCCCCCGCCCACCGCCGCCGAGCGTGCGGAACGCGCGTGCCCGCTGTGCGGTTCGCCGATCTCGCGGCACACCTTCGACCGCTCGGGGCCCAAGCCCCTCATGCACTGCCCGTAGGGGCGCTCACGCCCGGACCACGGGTCATGCGTGGCCGGCGCGCTCCATCGCCCGCAGCTCTTTCTTGAGATCGTGCACCTCGTCGCGCAGGCGCGCGGCGAGCTCGAACTTCAGCTCGGCGGCGGCGGCGAGCATCTGGTCGCTGAGGTCGCCGATCGTCGCCTCGAGCTGCTCGGCACCCTCGGCGGCGATACCCTCGCGTCGCAGCTGCGGCGTCGGCGACTTGCCCTTGCCCGACTTCGTCTTCGCCGCGGCCTTGCCCCGCAGCATCCGGTCGGTGTCGGACGCCTCGCGCGCGAGGATCTCGGTGATGTCGGCGATCCGCTTGCGCAGGGGCTGCGGGTCGATCCCGTGCTCGGTGTTGTACGCGATCTGCTTCTCGCGCCGTCGGTCGGTCTCTTCGATCGCGTTGCGCATCGAGTCGGTGATCTTGTCGGCATACATGTGCACCTGGCCCGAGACGTTGCGCGCCGCGCGCCCGATCGTCTGGATGAGCGAGGTGCCGCTGCGGAGGAACCCCTCCTTGTCGGCATCGAGGATCGCCACGAGCGACACCTCGGGAAGGTCGAGGCCCTCGCGGAGGAGGTTGATTCCGACGAGCACGTCGTAGACGCCGGCGCGCAGCTCGCTCAGCAGCTCCACGCGGCGGAGCGTGTCGACATCGGAGTGCAGGTAGCGCACCCGCACCCCGTGCTCGCCGAGGAAGTCGGTGAGCTCCTCCGCCATCTTCTTCGTGAGGGTCGTGACGAGCACGCGCTCGTCGCGCTCGACGCGGATGCGGATCTCTTCGAGCAGGTCGTCGATCTGACCCTTCGAGGGCTTCACGATGATCTCGGGGTCGACCAGGCCCGTCGGGCGGATGATCTGCTCGACGATGCCGTCGGCCACGCCCATCTCGTACCGGCCTGGCGTCGCCGACAGGTACACCGTCTGCCCGATGCGATGCTTGAACTCGTCCCAGCGCAGTGGCCGGTTGTCGAGCGCGCTCGGCAGCCGGAACCCGTGCTCGACGAGGGTGCGCTTGCGTGAGGCATCCCCCTCGTACATGGCACCGATCTGCGGGACGGTGACGTGCGACTCGTCGATGACCATGAGGAAGTCGTCGGGGAAGAAGTCCAGCAGCGTGTGCGGCGGCTCGCCGGGCGACCGTCCGTCGAGATGGCGCGAGTAGTTCTCGATGCCCGAGCAGAACCCGAGCTGCTGGAGCATCTCGAGATCGAAGGTCGTACGCATGCGCAGCCGCTGCGCCTCGAGCAGCTTGTTCTGAGACTCGAGCTCAGTGAGCCGCTCGGCCAGCTCGTCTTCGATCGTGCCGATCGCGCGCTGCACGGTCTCGGTTCCGGCGACGTAGTGCGAGGCGGGGAAGATCGGAACGCTGTCGAGCCGCTGCACCACGTCCCCCGTGAGCGGATGGAGCATGTACAGCGCCTCGATCTCATCGCCGAACATCTCGATGCGGATCGCGTACTCCTCGTACACCGGGATGATCTCGATCGTGTCGCCG
>NZ_RRYE01000045.1 GCF_004010105.1 Microbacterium sp. CPCC 204701 | reverse complement strand
CGCGTCCACGGGGTTCGGTGAGTTCTTCCTGCGGCACCCGGCAGAGCTCGCCGAGCTCGCCGATGCGGGGGAGCGGCTGCCGACGGACGCCGAGATGCGTGCGGCGTTGCTCGACTCGGTCGGCGCGACCGAGGGGTTCGCCGCCGACGGCGGAGAGACGGCATGGGTGGCGCTGCGTGCGCGCTATCGCCGGATCCTCGCCCGCATCGCCGCCTACGACCTCCTGAGCGCATCGCCGGTGGACGAGATCGCGGCCGTGTCGGCGGCACTGGCGGATGCCGCGGGCGCCGCACTCGAGGCATCCCTCGCCGTCGCCCGCACCCGCGTGTCGGACGGTGCCGCGGGAGCCGGCCTGTTCCCGAGGCAGGACGTGGCACGAACCCGGCTCGCGATCATCGGCATGGGCAAGACGGGCGCCCGCGAACTGAATTACGTCAGCGATGTCGACGTGATCTACGTCGCAGGGGCCGACGACGAGGTGATCAAGGAGCTGGGCGAGAGCCGAGTCGTCGACATCGCCACGCGCCTGGCGGTGCAGACGATGCGCGGCATCTCGGAGGTCGAGGTCGAGCCGCCGCTGTGGGAGGTCGACGCGAACCTGCGCCCCGAGGGCAAGCAGGGTGCGCTGGTGCGGACGCTGGACTCGCACCTGGCGTACTACGATCGCTGGGCCAAGAGCTGGGAGTTCCAGGCTCTGCTCAAGGCGCGTCCCATCGCGGGTGACCCCGGGCTCGCGAAGGCCTACCTCGACGCGGTGCAGCCCAAGGTGTGGACCAGCGCCGCGCGCGAGAACTTCGTCGACAGCGTGCAGCGCATGCGCGAGCGGGTCACCGAGCACATCCCTCCGAGCGACGTGCCGTACCAGATCAAGCTCGGCCCGGGCGGCATCCGCGACATCGAGTTCACCGTGCAGCTGCTCCAGCTCGTGCACGGTCTCACCGACGACCGGATCCGTCAGCGCAGCACGCTCGAGGCGTTGGACGCGCTCGTGGACGAGGGGTACATCGGCCGAGCGGAGGCTTCCGCGTTCTCGCACGACTACCGAGTACTCCGGCTTCTCGAGCATCGCGTGCAGCTGCGCCACCTGCGGCGGACGCATCTCATGCCCACGCGCCCCGAGGATCTGCGCGTGCTCGCGCGCGCCTCCGGTCTCGCCGACACCGGTGAAGGCGTGTGGCAGTTGTGGGAGTCCGTCAAGCGCGAGGTGCGCGACATCCACGTGCGGCTGTTCTACCGGCCCCTGCTGTCGGCCGTGGCGGCGCTCCCGGCCGACGAGCGCGTGCTCTCGCCGCAGCAGGCGCACGATCGGCTGGCCGCGATCGGCTTCGCCGATCCCGCCGGCGCGCTGCGGCACATCGCGGCACTGACCAGCGGACTGAGCCGCAAGGCCACGATCCAGCGGCATCTCATGCCCGTCATGATCCGGTGGTTCGCCGACGGTGTCGATCCCGACTACGGCCTGCTCGCCTTCCGGCGGCTGAGCGAGCGCCTCGGTGACACGCACTGGTTCCTGCGGATGCTGCGCGACTCGTCGGGGGCCGCCGAGAGCCTCTCGCGCGTGCTCGCCGGATCGCGATACGTCGGCGAGCTCATCGAGTGGATCCCCGAGTCCGCCGCGTGGCTCGACGACCCCGACCTGCTGCGGCCGCGCTCCGGTCTCGCGCTGCAGGACGAAGCACGCGCCATCCAGACACGCCACGACACCACGATCGACGCGATGCGCGCGGTGCGCGCCCTCCGGCGTCGAGAGCAGCTGCGCGTCGGGATGGCCGCCATCCTCGGTTCCGTCACGATCGAGGAGATCGCCGAGGCGCTCACCACCATCACCGACGCGACGATCCAGGCGACGCTGCGGGCGGTGCGGCGCGAGATCATCCCCGCCGAGGATTCAGCCCTCGATTTCTCGGTGATCGCCATGGGACGCTTCGGCGGAGCCGAGCTGGGGTTCGGGTCGGACGCGGACGTCATGTACGTGTACCGCCCCAACGGCGTCGACCCGCAGCGCGCCCACGAGCTCGCCGTCAAGCTCGTCTCGGCGCTTCGGACCCACTCCGAGGACCACCGGGTGCCGCTCGAGCTCGACGCCGACCTGCGTCCCGAGGGCCGCAACGGACCCCTGGCGCGCTCACTCGACGCCTACGCCGAGTACTACCGCCGATGGGCGCTCCCGTGGGAGGCTCAGGCACTCCTGCGCGCGCGCGGCGTCGCCGGCAGCGTGAAGCTGATCAGGGACTTCACCGAGCTCGCCGATCAGGTCCGGTACCCGAGCGAGGTCGAGCCCAACGCCGTGCGCGAGATCAAGCGGATCAAGGCGCGGGTCGAGAGCGAGCGGCTGCCGCAGGGGGTGGATCCGTCGCGTCACCTCAAGCTGGGGCCCGGGTCGCTCAGCGATGTCGAGTGGCTCGTGCAGCTGCTTCAGCTCCAGCACGCTCATGCGGTGCCGGGCCTGCGCACGACGTCCACCCTCGGCGCGCTCCGGGCCGCCGCCGCGGCCGGTCTCGTGCCCGCGAACGCGGCCGATAGGCTCGCCGAGGCGTGGTGGCTCGCGAGCCGGCTGCGATCGGCCAACACGCTGCTGTCGGGGCAGACGAGCGATGTTCTGCCCGTGGACCGCAAGAAACTCGACGGCATCGGCCGCCTCCTCGAGTACCCGCCGCGCTCGGCGACACAGGTCGAGGAGGACTACCTCGGCACCACGCGTCGCGCGCGGCGCGTCTTCGAGAAGCTCTTCTACGGATAGCGACGGATGCCTCGACCCGGCGTCATGCCGTCGCCTGAAGCATCCGTCGGCGAACGCGAGGGTGCCCCGGGTCGAATCCTGGGGCCCTCGTTGCCGGAACGTCGGACGCCGAAGTGCAGCTCGTAGTTCCATCGTCGACGCGATCAGTTGCGAAGCGCTGTTCAGCTCGCCCGGCAGATGCGCACGGTTCGCCCTCCACGCGGGGCGCGCGACGGTCCACTTGCGACGAATGGCTCGCGCCTGACGTCGAGCGTTGCTGCTGTGCTCGCCGTGAAGGAGGCCAAGATGCTCGAGGTGCACGCAGAACACGAACCAGAAGGCGAAGCTGCCGGCGATACTTCCCGTCGTGAGGATGCCGGTCGGTGGTCGAGGATCCGGCGGCTCCTGCGACGGCTGTTCACGCCGCCGGAAGATTCGCTTCTGGGTCACCGCACGCTCTGAGTAGCGTCGAACGCGCCTGCGCGGGCGCGCCTGCACCCGGTAGCACCGGCTGTCGCCGAGCGCGCTGCCTGACGCGCGAGGGGACGGGACGATGCCGGGTTGAATCGTGGGAGTGGCGGCATCGACTGCTCGTCCCGGGTTTCATCCTCTGGGCAGGCTACGGCCTCTCACCGGTGACCGGTTCGTCGCGACACCGAACCTCTCGCGATTCGCGGGCCCCCGTCCCGCTCAGATACCTGACGCCGGGATTCGGTTGTTCGCGACGACGGGCCCGCTCGCACCGAGTTGCGCCCACGCGTGAGCGAGCAGCCGGACACCGCTGTCCAGTTCGTCAGCCGGACTGGTCATCGGCAGCCGCAGGAAGCGTTCGAGCGAACCGTCGATGGAGAACTTCGGCCCGGGCACGAGGGCCATCCCGCGGGCTCGGACGATGGAAGCAAGCGCGGAACTTGCCGGCTGGTTCAACTGCACCCACAACGACATACCGCCGTCCGGCCAGGGCGTCCTCCACTGGGGAAGGTGATGGCGCAATGAGGCGCTGAGGACCGTGCGGTGCTCGCGCAGCATTCGCCGCCGCCCGGCTACGAGCTCGTCCATCCGACGAATCACCTGTTCGCCGACGAGCTGTTCGATGGGCGGCGTGCCGAGGTCCCCGGCAGGGCGCGCCTGTACGAGTCGGCGGATGACTGCTGCGTCGGCGCGAATCCACCCGATGCGCAGCCCGCTCCAGATGGACTTCGACAGCGACCCGATGGTGATGACGCCAGAACCGTTCGGCCCGGCACTGAGGGCCGCATGACGAGCGAACGGACCGTCATCCCAGGGGCGGTCGATGTTGAGGTCGACGGTCGCTTCGTCGATGACGAGCGTCGTCCCGGCCGACCGTGCTGCGTGCACTACCCGGGCGCGGTCGCCCGGGTTCATCGATGCGCTGGTGGGGTTCTGGAAGTCGGGGATGAGGTACGCCACCGCGGGTCGGGTCTGCTGGATGGTGGCGACCAGGTGGGGAACATCCCAGCCGTCGACGGTGACGGGAGTCGCAACCATTCGTGCGCCGGCCCGCTGGAACGCCTCGTACGCGTGCGGGTACGTCGGCGATTCGACGAGCGCGATGTCGGATCTGTGTATCAGGGTGTGCGCGGTGAGTGCGATGGCGTGCTGGCCGCCGGTGGTGACGAGCACCTGCTCGGGCGATGTCGGCAGGCCGCGATGCGTGTACCGGTCGGCAATGGCGTCTCGCAGAGCGTCGTTGCCGAGCAGGTCGAATCCGGGGAACGCGGTGATGTCGGGCAGGTCGCTTGTCACCTCCGTGATGAGTTGCCGCAGTCCTTCAACCGGAGGCGGGACCGCGCCGGCGAAATTCAACGCCGGCCCCGGCCGTTTCGACACGTCGGCGAGGTGGGGGAGTGTGGCGCGGCTGCCGGAACCCTGCCTGCTGACGAGGTAGCCGTTGACGCGCAGCTCCTGGTACGCCGCGACGATGGTGGTGCGGCTGCGCCCCGTGTGCATGGCCAGCTCGCGCTCGGATGGCAGGCGGGTGCCGACCGGGATGCGCCCATCGGCGATGAGGACGCGGATGCGGCCTGCGAGCTCGCTGTACGCGACCGATTCGGCGCCGAGGTCTCCGGTCATGGACAGCAGCGCGCGAGCGGAAATGCGGGGTCCTGTCGCTGACATGAGTCCAGCATCTTCAACTGGATCGCGCCTTCGCCCATCGTCATGCGGTTCGCTCGGACATTGGCAGGAAGTGGACGGCGAAAGGCGGGGTGATGGGTGAGGTTGGCGTGCTCGTCGTTGTGGGCATCATCCTGGTCGCCGAAGTCGTGGTGACATTCCGTGTCGTGCTGCGCGACGACCCAGGGCCGCGTCCGACCAGGGACGACTACGACACCAGGAGACCAGAGCCGTGACAGCTCAACGTCAGCGGAGGAATTCGGCAGAAGTGGACTGGCGACCCCCTGCTGGCAAGGGCGACCCGATCTTCGGTGCGGGCGCTACGACCGCGGAGAAGACCATTGCCAACGTGGTCGGTCTGTTCGGCGCAGCAATCGTCGTCGCCGCTGGTCTCCTCTCCGGCGCCGACTGGAATCTCATCCTGTACGTCGTCGCCGCGGTCATCGCGTTCGACGTGGTCGGGGGAATCCCCGCGAACGGCCTCAACTCCGCCAAACGGGACCACCACGGGCCACCGTCAGCGACCGCCGATACCGCCTTCGGCCGAGTGGTGAGACTACCGGTCGTCTTCACCGCCCTGCACATTCACCCCATCATCGTGGGCACCTTCTATACCCCGCACCTCTGGTGGTGGGGGCCGATCTGGTACCTCGTCATCGTCTCCGCGACTGCCACCGTGCGGGCTGTGCCGCTTCACCTCGAACGCCCTACCGCGCTGGGGTTCTGCGCGATCGTGACCATGGCGGCTGTGTACCTTCCCGCACCTGACCTGTGGGCATGGCTGCCCATCATGCTCGCCCTCAAACTCGTGCTCGCGCATGCGGTGCAGGAAGAGCCCTACCGTCCCGTCGCTGACCCAGCAGGCGACTCAGCCCTCACCGGGCGGTAGGCGCGGGTCCTGCCGGGGGTGAAGACCGGCAGGACCCGCCTTTGTCAGCTCACCCATTCGGCGGCATCCGCCCCCCACCGTCTGCCGACATGGCGGTAGTCCGACGGTGCGCCGGCGAACATCAGCACTGGTGGTGCGTACGTGAGCGACGAAATCCCGGCCCCTGTCAGCCGCCGTTCGAAGGAGGGCAGAGAGACCTCCGCCGGTTCCTCCGGGAGGTCAGTGGACGACAGAAGCGCCGCGGCGGTGCGCGCCAGCGACATCCGAACATCCACCGAACCACCCGTGCGGCGTTGCTCCACAAGCGCCAGCGCGACGCCTGCTGCCACGAAGTGCCCGGTCGCATGGTCCAGCGCCTGCACCGGCAACGCCCCGGGAGCCTCGCCGTCGGCGCTCTCGATCATCGCAATGCCACTGGCTGCCTGCACGATGCTGTCGAACCCTCGCCGAGCAGCCCAGCGACCGCTCGTGCCCCACGCGGAGACGGACGCGGTCACAATCCCCGGACACCGGTCAGCGAGTGACTGCGGGTCCAGACCGAATCGTGCGAGCGCGCCCGGCCGGTACCCGGTCAGCACCACATCTGCTCGCGACAGCAGCACCTCGAACATCTCCCGGTCCAGCTGCTCGCTGAGGTCGAGGAGCGTGGACCGCTTGCCCTGCCCGGTGTCGAGATGAATCCACCCGGTCTCTTCCAACAAGGGCGAGTCCACCCGCAGCACCTCCGCCCCGGCGAGGGCGAGGTCTCGAGCGGCGACGGGACCTGCGATGACGCGTGTCAGATCGAGAACTCGGATGCCAGAGAGGGGTGCGGTCCCGCGAATCCACGGGCGCGGCGGGGCGCCGTGGTACCTGGTCACCTCCACGAGCGCAGCAGCCGAGACTACGCGGCCGTGGGGATGCTCCATCCACGCCTCGGTGGTTCGGACGGCCGCGGCCACCGCGCCGTACTGGGCGGCCTGGTCCTCGAGCTCCACGGCAGACCGCCGGCGGATGGCACGCGCGACGTCGGGCTTCTCAGCGGTCTCGCGCAACCCGAGCACGCCGCGCAACGCAGCCTCGTGGTGGCCGTAGTTCGCGTGTGTGCGTACCCAGCCGTCCTCGGCCTTCCAGAAGCCGGACAGCGGCGCCCACACGCTCGGGGGTTCGCCGTCGATCCGGAGAAGACGTTCGCTACCGAATGACGCCGCGACGCGCGCCGGGTCCACCTCCACAGGTGCTGCATCCGTTGCGAAGCGCTCGGCCGCCACACGGTTCATCGCCAGCGAAGCCAGCGACACACTGTCCGTCGCGAGTCGCCCCACGGGAAGCCGCGACAACCACGGCATCCCACCCTGAGCGGGCTGCACCAGCTCTCGCGCCTCCTGCTGAACACCGAGCGCTGAAGCCACTTCCTGCCCGACAGCTCCTATACCCATATCGCCTCCCTCGGCCAAGCGAAGCGCCGTGGAGCCCTGGGGCGTCAGTGCCGCCTCAGACGACTGGACTCTTGGCTGCCAAGTGCGTGTGCGCGTCCGCTCTTAGGACTTGCCACTCACGCCGCCGGGTGAGCACGAGACGGCGCCTCCTCAGCCAACGGCGATGCAGTGGCGCATAGCCGCTGCAAGACACAAGCGTGGCGCCACAAGTCGCGACGAAGGTGACCATTGCGCGGGCGGGAAACCGTTCCTCGTGTGGCGACTTGTGGCCACAAGGATTCGTTCGCCTTTCCATTCCTCGACGCAGCGTGGATACTCACGTGGTCGGTGCCCGGGTGATGCGTCATGGCGACCCACCATCGCGTCACGGTGTCCTGGTCGAGGACACGCGCGACGATGATCCCGGCTTCGAGTCCACTTCGCCGGACGGAGTCGAGACGGGGTGCATGGACCCACGCGACGGCGGGCGAACGGCTGACTCGACGGCACGGAGCCGGATTCCTCGCTCGTGAGATTCCTCCCGAACTCACCGCCGCGGCTCGCGATCTGTTCGAATCCGACATGGAGGTCCAACCGGACAGACGACAGTAGCGGACGGAGCTGCATGCTCTCGCCCGCTACTGTCTTCATCCAGACCGGCGGTCGCTTCGAGCCTGCGTCAGCCTCCGTACGGACCGTACTCGACGGTCAGCGGCTCGGTGAAGGTCTCACCGTCGCGCTCGCCCGTCGACGTGACCGTGAGCTGACCGGCGGGCAGCGACGCGACCCTCGTGTTGAGCGAGACCGCCACCGTCGCACCCGGAGCGACGTTGGCGAAGGTCTTCGAGGCGAACGACGCATCGACCGCGATCGTGACGGGCACGTCAGACGGGTTGCTCACCGCGACCGACATGTACGCCTTCGATCCGAGACTGCGCGGGGTGACCGTCACCTGCGGGGCATCGGGTCCGGTGCCCTGCACCCGCTCACCGTCGTAGTACAAGCGCCCGCTGTCATCCTTGTTCCACTTCGAGAACCACTGCTCCCACACGTCCCACATTGTGTCCACAGAGGCATTGTGGTCACGGCCCGCTGTAAAGCCGTACATGTAGAGGGGAATGCCCTGGGCGTTCTCCCACCGCTGCAGCGTCGTGCGCTGGATCTGTCCGACGCCGGTCTGCGTCGAATCAGACCCATCCACGTGTCCGACGTGGTTGCGGTTGACCCAGTACGACACGACGTTGCGCACGCTGCCCGGTGCCGACAGGTAGGGGTTCCAGAGGTCGTTCTCGCCCATGTTCAGGAACATCGGCAGGATCGAGTTCCCGGCATCCGCAGTCGGGTTCGAGGTGCCACCGTTACCGGCGATGGAGGTGAAGAACTCCGGCATCCGGGATGCCATGCCGTGGGTGAACATCGAGCCGTTGGAGTGGCCCACCGCGAAGCGACGGCCCGGGTCGGTGTTGTAGTCCTCGTCGATCACCGCGGTCAGCTGCTTGATGAATTCGTAGTCGTCAGCCTGCCGCTCAAGGCCGGTGTTGTTCTGGTTCCAGCCCAACGTCAGGGACGATTGATACTGGGCGCACGGCACGACGACGGTGAAGCCGTACTCATCGGCGATCTCCCACCACCGAGTGGCATCGAAGAAGAGGGTGCAGGGCTGGGTCGAGCCGGCGTGGACGTAGACGACGGGCGCTCCGCCTTCGGCCGCAGCTGCTTGCTCGTTCTCATAGACGACGTACTGGCGCTTCCAGACCTGCCCGTCGTCTTCGGAGACGATCAGGTTCTTGACATCGACGCCGATCTCTTCGTAGTCGGGACGAACACCGAGCACGTTGCCGAACACCGACGTGTTGTCGTAGCGGGTGTAGAACGTCAGGAACTCAGAGATCTGCTGGGTGAGCTCGTGGTCATCGACCGCGACGTCGTCTGTGAGCACCGCGACCTGGGACACCGGCTCGCTGTATGCGGTCGGGATGCGGTCGGAGTCTGGCTTCTGGTGGAACGACTGGCCGAACGCGCTGTCGATCGATTCGGCGACGACGTCGTTCGCGTGCTTCCAGTACGAGACCGACTCGGCGACGTCATCGGCAGCGTCGTTCACGAACCAGACCGGAACGGGCACCTCGCTGTACGGCGCCGACACGAACCGCGGGTCCGCGTGGGTCTCGGAGAACTTCGGCTGCGGCGCAAAGACCTGCTCCCCGATCGCGTCGATGTCGTCCAAGTCTTCAGTGCCGATGAAGGCGGCGCTCGCCACGAACAGCGGGTTTCTCGCGACGTAGTCCTGCAGCGCCGTGCCACCCGACCCGTACCCGGCGATGTAGTGCACGCCGTGCGTCGAATAGAAGCTACGTGCCTCCATGACGCGCAGCGCCGCGATGATGTACGCGGACTCCTCTGCGACGGTGCCCCAGTCACCGGACTCCTGATCGGCCTCGAGGATGAACAGACCCTCGTTGCGATCGTCGGCGATGTCGATCCAGCCGCTCTTTGCGAGGAATTCCTCGGTGTCCCAGCCATCCGGCACGCTCACGACGGTGAAGTATCCGCGCAGATACATGTCCTCTGGGATGTACACCTTACTCGTGCGCGTCTCGCCACCGACCGTGACGTTCTCGACGTAGTAGCCCGTCACGGGCAGCACGTTCCCGCGCATCGTGTCGATCACCGGCGGTCGCGGCCCGGTGTACGGCTCCGGGTCGAGCGTTCCCGCAGATCCTGACTCGTCAGCACCGACGGGCACCGACCCTCTGTCATCGGCGTTGGCGGGCACCGGCCCCGCGAGTGCCACTGCCGCCGCAACTGCGGCAGCGAGGAGCCCTACGGTCCTCTTTCGTAGCGAGTTACGCTTCATGTTGACGCATCCTTTGCTGATCCTGCGAGAGCACGCGAGCACGGCGTCGGGTGTGCGCTTGTGAGAACCGATCACGACACCTGCCTGTGTGTCTCTACATTGAGCACACACGACACATTCTTCGAGCACGTCACTGCTCGGGGCAAGGACAGTCCCACCCAGCGAACCCGTGCACCCGCACGACTCAGATAGTTGACTCCGCGCGTCAGTGTCCGATGCCGGGGTTGGTGCTGTTCGAACAGTGAGAGGGTGAGCACCGTCATCAGCGTCGACTGGTCCGCCGCGACCGTCGACGCCAGCTCGCCCGACAGGAACCGATCGAGCGTGCGGGTCGGCACCGTTCGGGCACCCAACACTCGCCCACGTGCCAACGCCGGAGAGTGCGGGCGAACGTGCCCGGGAACGACTGAGCCCCGGTTCGACTGGTCTCAATCGAGAGATTCCAGGAGGAACCGGGGCTCAGGGAGTCGGGGTGATCTCCGGGGCGAATGCAGGCGGGTACTGCTGCGTGTAGCTATGCAGCGCTACGCGTTCGGCCCTGTTGACTCATACCCCGAAGTACAGCTCATACTCGAACGGGTGCGGGCGCGCGTTGATCGGCTGGATCTCGTTCTCGATCTTGTATTCGATCCAGGTCTCGATCAGCTCGGGCGTGAACACGTTGCCGCGCGTGAGGAACTCCTGATCGGCGCGGAGCGCCTCGAGCGAGTCGAGCAGCGAGTTCGGCACCTGAGGGATGTTCTTCGCCTCCTCGGGAGGAAGCTCGTACAGGTCCTTGTCGACGGGCTCGTGGGGCTCGATGCGGTTGATGATGCCGTCGATGCCGGCCATCAGCTGCGCCGCGAAGGCGAGGTAGGGGTTGCCCGACGAGTCCGGCGCGCGGAACTCGATGCGCTTGGCCTTCGGGTTCGACCCGGTGATCGGGATGCGGATCGCCGCGGAGCGATTTCCGGCCGAGTACACCAGGTTGACTGGAGCCTCGTAGCCCTTCACGAGACGCTTGTACGAGTTGAGCGTCGGGTTCGTGAACGCGAGGACAGCGGGCGCGTGGGCGAGCAGGCCCCCGATGTACCAGCGAGCGATGTCGGAGAGCTGCGCGTAGCCCTTCTCGTCGAAGAACAGCGGCTTGCCGTCGAGCCACAGCGACTGGTGCGTGTGCATGCCCGAGCCGTTGTCGCCGAACAGCGGCTTCGGCATGAAGGTCGCGACCTTGCCCCACTCGTTGGCCACGTTCTTCACGATGTACTTGAACTTCAGGATGTCGTCGGCGGCGTGCACCATCGTGTCGAAGCGGTAGTTGATCTCCTGCTGGCCACCGGTGCCCACCTCGTGATGCGCGCGCTCTAGGTGCAGGCCCGACTCGATGAGGCGGAGGCTGATGTCGTCGCGCAGGTCGGCGGTCTTGTCGACCGGCGACACCGGGAAGTAGCCGCCCTTGTACGGCGTCTTGTTGCCCAGGTTGCCGCCGTCCTCGATACGACCCGAGTTCCAGGCGCCCTCCTCGGAGTCCACGGCGTAGAAGCTGGAGTTCTGCTTCACCTCGTAGCGGACGTCGTCGAAGATGTAGAACTCCGCCTCGGGGGCGAAGAACGCGGTGTCTGCGATGCCGGTCGACGCGAGATACTTCTCGGCCTTCTTGGCGACCTGGCGCGGGTCCTTGTGGTAGATCTCGCCGGTGCGCGGGTTGTAGATGTCGAAGACCATGACGAGGGTCTTCGCCTCGCGGAACGGGTCGAGGAATGCCGTCGACACATCCGGGATCAGCTGCATGTCCGATTCGTGGATGTTCGCGAACCCCCGGATCGAGGAGCCGTCGAACAGCTGGCCGACCGTGAAGAACTCCTCATCGACGGTGGAGGCCGGGATGTTGAAGTGCTGCTGCACGCCAGGAAGGTCCGTGAACCGGATGTCGAGGAATTTGACGTCCTCGTCCTTGATGAACTTCAGCACCTCGGATGAATCTTTGAACATGAAGACTCCAGAGGTAGGGCATTCGGGACCGCCCGCGCACGGCGCGGACTTGCTGGCACGTTATCGGCAGGGCATTGCCCGGCAATGTCACCTATGTTTCCGGCATGTTACGGACGGCTGGATACGCTTGATCGTGTGACACAGAGCGCACACGACTACCCGGGCGAGCGCCTCGGCATGCCCCGCGAGGGCACCGGATCCATCGGACGACTCGGCCGCCGAGTGGGCGCCCTGTTCGTCGACTACGGCGCCGCGTACCTCATCTCGGGGTTCTTCGCGTGGGATCCGCTGGTGATCCTCGCGATCTTCGCGGCGATCCAGCTGGTGTTCCTGCCGACGCTTCAGGGCAGTCCTGGTCACCGGCTGTTCGGGCTGCGCCTGGTCCGCCTCGACGGCGCGTGGGTCGGGCTGTGGCGCCCGATCCTCCGCACGGCGCTGCTCATCGTGGTGATCCCGGCGGTCATCTGGGACCCCGATCAGCGCGGTCTGCACGACAAGGCCGCGGGGACGGTCCTCATCCGGGCCTGACGACGGATGCCGGGGCGCAGTGCGCCCCGGCATCTTCCCGTGGATCGGCTCAGCGGGGCCGCGGCGCTCGGACCTTGGTCGGATCGATGCCCTTCGGGATCGGCAGCGAGGTGAGCGACTGCGACACCGAGTCGATCCGCTTGATCACGGCGGCCATGGTGGCCCGGTCGATCTTCTTCGGCAGGGCCTTGATGGTCGGGGCCAGCCTCGCGATCGGCACGTCGTCGTCGCCGTGGCCGACGTAGAGCACCGTGACCGGGACGCCCGACGCCACGCGCTGGACCTTCGAGCGCTCGTCGTTCACGAGTCGCGTGAGCCGGCCGCGGGCGCCCTCGCCCACGATGACGACGCCGCCGCGCCCGACCGCGCGATAGACCGCTTCCTGCGTCTTGGGGTTGATGCCGACCGGCGTCTCGCTCGCCTGCCACCGCCGGCCGAGCGACGTCGAGAGCACGTGGCCGGTGGCCCCCGGCATCCCGTCGATCTTCTTGTACATCGCGCGCGTCGACAGTCGCGTCATGGTCATGAGGCACGCGAGGATGCCGAGCATGAGCCCCGTGATGCCCCAGAGGACGACGCTCCACGGCGCGATCGGAGGGATGGCCAAGCCGATTCCCACACCGATGGCGATGCCCACCAGCACGATGCCGATCAGCAGGAACGGCAGCCAGCGGAATTCTTTCTGGGTGAACGTGTAGAGCGTCCGGATCTGAGAGAAGAATCCGGGCCTCTTCTCGGGTGCAGTACTGCGCGCGGCCATGCGCTCCAGCCTACCTTTCGCGGCGGGCCGCGTCGGCTCCTCCCCAGGGTCGGCTGCGGCGGATTCCCCCACAGAAACCTCGATGAACACCGCTCGCGGCGAAGCGGTGACCGACACTGGCCGGGTGATGCGTGATGAGAACCCTCTTCGCTCGCCGTTCCGTGAGATCCGCGCGGTCCGCGAGCGAGCGGACGGACCCTGGCCCGGGCTGCTCGTCCGCACCGCGTCGGGGGTCGTCGGCGTCCTCGTAGACGCCCAGGTCCTCGGGCAGCACTGGAAGGGATGGGATGCTGCGCCCAGCGGACATGTGCTGGCCCCGATCGATCTGGCGAGGACCGCCGCAGGCGGCCATGACGTGCTGCTCCCGGTGTGTGCGGAGCGCCTCGAGGACTTCGTCCGCCGGCGCGGCGCCCGTTCCGCGCTCCCGCCCGGAGAGGCCGTGACGCTCGGCGTGAGCGTCCTGCGCGGATGCGCCCAGATCCTGGGCACACCTCCGGTCACCGGAGACTGGTGGCTAGACGACAGCGGCCGACCGGTGCTCGCGACCGACGCGTCGCCGCAGTCCGCGGTCGCCGCGGCCGCCGCCGTGCTCGGCGTCGCGGTGGTCGATCCGGTCCTGCAGCAGGCGTGGGACACGGCGGTGAGAGCGCTGGGGGCCGGTCGTGTCACGAGTCGCGACCTCATCGATGTCGAGGAGCTGCTCTTCGCCGCAGCCGAGCCCGAGCCGCTGAGCACCATCAGCCTCAGTCCCCGCCCCGCCGTCGACGTCGCACCGGACTTACGGGCCACTGCACTGCAGGTGCACCACGCCGCGCCACGGCCGCTGTGGCAATCGCTCATCGGGAGTGTCGACGCCGACCTCGCCGATACGGTGTCGCGCGCGACAACGGCGGTGTGGCGCCGAATGCGCACGCCGACCCGCTCCCGACGGGCGCCCCTGCTCGTCGGGGGTGCGGTGGCGGCGAGCGTGCTCGTGGGCGGGGCGCTGTGGCCGTCGGCAGGTGGCGTGGCCGGCGTCGGGGG
>NZ_RRYE01000449.1 GCF_004010105.1 Microbacterium sp. CPCC 204701 | reverse complement strand
CGTGGGCGCCCGCATGACCGGCGGCGGCTTCGGCGGCGCCGCGATCGCGCTCGTCGCCGGCGACCGTGTGCAGGCGGTGACGGATGCCGCGACCGCTGCGTTCGAGGCATCCGGTTTCGCCGCCCCGACGATCTTCACCGTGACGCCGTCGCCCGGCGCCGCCCGCGACGCCTGAACCCGCCCATCGCGTTGGAGCCGCCGGGCGCTCGGGTCACCGTCGGCCCTGGGGGGCCGCTAGTCCGCGGGCGGCCCTTCGCGCATCGCCGTGAGGACCGCCTCCAGGACGGCATCACCGACAACCTCTGGATCCGACGAAGCCGCCATCGCTTTCGCGGCTGCCCTCCTCGCAGCATCTCGGATCCATGCCGACAGCTCATCGGCTCTCTCCTGGCTGCGTCTGGCGTGGGCCAGGAGGTTCAATCGCGCCAGGTCAGCCCGGCCGTCGTCATCCTCGGTCGGGCTGACAACCCGAACCACCAGGTGCTGTTCCTCGTCCACGGGCCCATCCTGCCGCAGCGACCCAGCTGTGCGCAGTGGCCGAGACGTAACGCCCGGCGCCTCCGCCGACCGCTGACCCTCATCGTCGCTGAACGACACGTGAACGCTCCGGCAGGCAGCGCGCAACCCCTGGCGGCGACGGATGCCTCGTCCTAACGTCGAAGGCAGGGCCGAGGCATCCGTTCCCGGCCGGAAGGAGCGATCGTGGCGTACATCACCGTCGGGACCGAGAACTCGGTCGACGTCGACCTCTACTACACCGACCAGGGCCCGGCCTACGCGCAGCCCGTGGTGCTGATCCACGGGTTCCCGCTGAACGGCGAGTCGTGGGGCAAGCAGCAGGCCGCGCTGCTCGACGCGGGGTTCCGGGTCATCGCGTACGACCGCCGCGGCTTCGGCGCCTCGACGAAGGCGGGCTCGGGCTACGACTACGACACGTTCGCCGCCGACCTGCACGCCCTCATCGAGGACCTCGACCTCCGCGAGGCGATCCTCGTCGGCTTCTCGATGGGCACGGGCGAGATCGCACGGTACCTGTCGCGGTACGGCAGCTCGCGCGTGGCGAAGGCCGCGTTCCTCGGCTCGCTCGAGCCGTTCCTGCTCACGACCGACGACAACCCCGACGGAGCGGGCCCGCAGGAGTTCTTCGACGGCCTCGCGCAGACGGTGCGCGAAGACCGCTACGCCTTCATCGCCGGGTTCTTCAAGGACTTCTACAACGTCGACGACAACCTCGGCTCGCGCCTCTCGCAGGAGGCCCTCGACGCGAGCGTCCAGGTCGCGAACCATGCCGGCAACACCGCGATGGCGGCGGCCCCGCTGACGTGGCCGACCGACTTCCGCGCCGACATCGCGGCCGTCGACGTGCCCGCGCTCATCCTGCACGGCACGGCTGACAACATCCTGCCGATCGACGCGACCGCCCGCCGCTTCAAGGAGCTCCTGCCCGACGCCACCTACGTCGAGCTCGAGGGCGCACCGCACGGTCTGCTGTGGACGCACGGCGCCGAGGTCAACGAGGCACTGCTGGCGTTCCTGCGGTCCTGACCCGGTTCGTGTCGCAGGGCGTCTTTCCGATCCCGGGCGCGTCGCGCGGCGCGCCGGGCGCCGGTGGCGGGATCGTCCCTGCGACACGAACGGGCGGAGCGACGGATGCCTCGGCATCGCGCCTGCGCAGGCGCGATGCCGAGGCACCCCTCTGTGATCGTCAGGCGAGTGCCCGGCGGCGGCGCGTCACGACACCCAGGGCGCCCGCGACGATGAGCGCGACGGCGATGCCCGCTGTCGCGGCGAGACCCGCCCCATCCGCGCCAGTCGCGGCGAGCGACGCGGTGACGGTGATCTCGGTCCAGCCGATGACGTTGCCGTCCGCGTCGAGCACGACGAGAGTATGCAGCCCGGGCGCGGTGTTCGCAGGCAGCGTCACGGTGACGGTGCCGGCAGCGGTCACCACGTGGCCGCCGAGCGAGACGGGCGTCGAGTGCAGCCAGACCCACACCGTCTCGTCTGCGTGCTCCGCTCCGACGACGATCGTGATGCTCTCACCGGCCCGAGCTGTGTCGGGCGCGTCGATGCCGCCACGGGTGGCGTCGGTGAGCTGATCCTCCGACACCGGTCCCGGCGTGCCGGTCGCAGGCAGGCTGGGGGTCGGCGTGGGGGTCGGGGTGGGAGTCGGGGTCGGCGTGGGGGTCGGGGTCG
>NZ_RRYE01000448.1 GCF_004010105.1 Microbacterium sp. CPCC 204701 | reverse complement strand
CGCACCCGGCTCGTCCGCCGGCCTGGCGCGGCGGCGGCTCGGGCGTCGTGGATCGCGTCGACACGGCCCTGGCGTGCTCGAGAGTCGACGCTCGGCATGCTCGACCTCGACCGCTGGCTGCTGCTCGTCATCCCCGCCGCCCTGCTCGTGGCGACGCGTGCGGTGCAGACGTCGTTCCTGTCGTGGACGCATCTCGCCGTGGTGTTCGGAGCGTGGCTCGTGTTCGCGCTGGTCGTGCGGCTCTGCGTCGGCCGGCGCTCGCCGTGGCCGGTGATCGCCGCCGTGGGCGGCGTCGTCGTGCTGCGGTGCATCGTGACGCTCGTCGCGCTGTCGTTCACGGGGCCGGGCGGCTACTGGTTCGCGTTCTGGACCGATCCGGTGCTGCGCTCGGTGTACATCGCGGTCGCGTTCGCGCTGTTCGTGTGGGTGTTCGTCGCCGCGGGCTGGGCACTGAGGGCCCAGGTCGGCGCGCGCCGCGCGACGGGATACGTGCTCGCGGGGGTGGGCGCCGGTCTCGCCGTGCCGGCACTGGTGATCGGCGCGATCGGCCTCGAGACCGCGCTGTCGGCCTGGAACGACGAGATGGGTCTGCTGCCGTGGGGACTCGCCCGTATCCTCGGCATCACGACGTACCTCGAGATCCCCGCCGAGACGCCGTGGGTCGCCGCCGGACTCGGTGCGGTCGTGCTCGGGATCGGGGTGCTGCTCGCCCTGCCCTGGCGGCGCCGCGGGGCCGCGGCATCCTGAACCGTCCCTGTCGCCGTGTTTGCTGAGAACAGGTGATCTGGCGAGGGCAGGAGGTTTGGGGGGCGTTTCGTCCTGCGTCCGCGAGATCACCTGTTCTGGTGGGCGGGATGCCTCGACCCGCGGGTCTGCGACCGGAGCCGGGTGCGGCTTGCTGAACCGTCCCTGTCGTCGTGTTGCTGAGAACAGGTGATCTGGCGAGGGCAGGAGGTTTGGGGGGCGTTTCGTCCTGCGTCCGCGAGATTCCCTGTTCTGGTGGGCGGGATGCCTCGACTCGCGGCATCCTGAACCCTCCGAGTTCAGCGCACGAGCAGCTCGCCGCCCAGGACGGGAACGTCCCAGCGGTTGCCGGGAGGCGGGAACACGCACGCATAGTGGTCGGAGAAGGCGCACGGCGGCAGGTAACCCCGGTTGAGATCGACCGTCACCCGTCCGTCGTCGTCGGGAAGGGGCGGCCTCAGGAAGCGGAACGGGTAGCTCTCGGTGCCACTGGTGGCATCCCTGAACGCGGCGAAGAGCGTGGCGTGGTCCCGTGTCACGGTGAGCTCCAGTTCGCGACCGCCGAGCCGGAACGAGACGGTGCCGTCGTACACCGTCGACGAGCGGTATCCGTCGACCGACTCCGTCGGTGAGGATCGGGGCGTCGGGGTGAAGCGGCCTGGGACGCGGAGCAAGGGGTCGTAGGGGGCGCGGACGATCGCAGAGATCCCGCGCCGCGTCGCGGCCTGCGGATCCAGCACTCGCAGCGCGAGCGTACCGTCACGGAGGTGCGCCCGCACGGCGACATCGCCGACCTGCGCCTCCTCTCCGGCGGCGAGCCGCACCTCTCCAGGAAGAGCGCTGCCCACGATCGTGTCGCCCTCCTGCCGCCAAAGACCCGGCGCGCCGTCGTACGAGCGCTCGTCGGCATCCAGCCAATGCGTCGAGGCGAGTGAGGCGATGCCGTGCGGTGACCACACGGCGATCTCTCGGTCGTCGATCCACTGTCGGTGGGTGTCGTCCATATGTCCCATCCTGATCGGAGTACGACACATATTGTTACACCATCGAAATACAGGAGTGAATAGCATCGCCCTATGGATCGCATCGATGCACCCGAGATAGACGCTCTGACGCGGGCGCTCGATGTGCACTCGCTGCGGATCCTCGTGGCCATCGATCAAGAAGGTTCGATCAGCGCGGCGGCGCGCTCGCTCGGGTTCACGCAGCCCACGATCACCCAGCACGTTCAGCGGCTAGAAGCCCGCCTCGGCGCGACGCTCGTCGCCCGCACCGCTCGCGCGGCATCGCTCACGCCCGTGGGTGCCCTCCTGGCGCAGCACGCGCCGAGGATCGACGCGAGCCTGACCGCGGCGGCGACCGAGCTGGCGCGCGTCCTCGGTCGCCGCACGGGCGCCGTCCGCTTCGCCGCCGAGATCGAGAGCATCGCGAACGTCGTCGCACCGACGGTGGCGCGG
>NZ_RRYE01000447.1 GCF_004010105.1 Microbacterium sp. CPCC 204701 | reverse complement strand
CGGGGAAGATCGGAACGCTGTCGAGCCGCTGCACCACGTCCCCCGTGAGCGGATGGAGCATGTACAGCGCCTCGATCTCATCGCCGAACATCTCGATGCGGATCGCGTACTCCTCGTACACCGGGATGATCTCGATCGTGTCGCCGCGCACGCGGAAGTTGCCGCGCGAGAAGTCGACGTCGTTGCGGTTGTACTGCATCGCGATGAACTTGCGGATGAGCGCGTTGCGGTCGTACGCCTCACCGACCTGCAGCGCCACCATGGCGCGCATGTACTCCTCGGGCGCACCCAGGCCGTAGATGCACGACACCGTGCTCACCACGACGACGTCGCGGCGGCTGAGGAGCGAGTTCGTGGTGGAGTGACGCAGGCGCTCGACCTCGGCGTTGATCGAAGAGTCCTTCTCGATGAAGGTGTCGGTCTGCGGGACGTACGCCTCGGGCTGGTAGTAGTCGTAGTAGCTGACGAAGTACTCGACGGCGTTGTGCGGCATGAGTTCGCGGAACTCGTTCGCAAGCTGCGCCGCGAGGGTCTTGTTGTGCGCCAGGACGAGGGTCGGTCGCTGCACGGCCTCGACCAGCCACGCCGTGGTCGCGGACTTGCCGGTGCCGGTCGCGCCGAGCAGCACGACGTCGGTCTCGCCCGCGTTTATGCGGGCGGCGAGCTCGGCGATCGCGTGCGGCTGATCGCCGGATGGCTCGTACTCGCTCACGACCTCGAACGGCCGCACGGATCGCGTGGTCTGCATCTGTCCCAGCGTAGGCGGCGCCTCCGACATTCCGACAGGATCAGCGCATCGCATCGGGCGGCGTTCGCGGCGAGCGGATGCCGGGGGGCTCCCCGCTCCGACCCGAGCGACGTCCGCGCTCAGCCGCCGAACCCGCCGCCGTCGAAGCCGCCGAAGCCGCCGAGCCCCCCGGCGTCGAACCCGGCGACCCCTCCGCCGTCGAAACCTCCGCTGGCGGCTCCGCCGTCGAAGCCGGACGCACTGCCCGGGTCGTAGGCGTCGCCGATCCACGCCGGCTCGGAGGCGAGCTGCAGGGAGCCGGCACCCACGGTGTAGTACGCCGCGACAGAGCTCGAGAGGAGGAACTGGTTCGCCACCAGCGACATGACGCCGGCGCTGGCGAGCATCGTCCGCACGTCGACCGCGTCGCGTGCGTCGTCAGTGCCGGGTCGATCGGCCACGACGGTGCCGATCGGCACGCGGGTCGCGGCATCCGCATCGCCTCCCGCAGCCCGCCGCACCCGGTGCTCCTCCGCCCGCCGCACCAGCCGTGCGAGCACGGTGGGGTCCTCTGCGGCGGCATCGCGCTCGGACTCGGCCATGAACGGACGCAGCTGCTCGAACATCCCGCGACGTCGCTGGGGCGGCAGATCCTTGAACGCGGCCGCGTGGGCGCTCTCGATGACCGAGGCGGGAAGGGTGCCGAGCAGGTAGACGTACCGCGCGATGCGCTCCTCATCGGTCACGGCGCGGTACGGCTCCCTGCGCCGGCGGAACCTCGAGAGCATGCCCATACCACACCTCCATGACGTGCCTTCAGGGTACGCCGCCGTGGCCCGCCGCGACACTGCCCGACCCGACCGACGCGCGCCTAGAGTGGAGGCGTGCTGGAGTTCCTCGTCGGGTCGGGACTCGCCACGGCGGCGGGACTGAACGCGTGGATGCCGCTGTTCGTCCTCGGCGTCGCGGACCGGTTCGTGCCGGCGGTCGAGCTGCCGGGGGGATGGGCGTGGCTGTCGTCGGACGTCGCGCTCTGGGTCGTCGGCGCGCTGCTGGTGGTCGAGATCGTCGCCGACAAGATCCCCGCGGTCGACTCGGTCAACGACGTGATCCAGACGGTCGTGCGCCCGGCGGCCGGCGGCATCGCCTTCGGCGCGGGGTCGAGCGCCGAGACCGTGCGCGTGGACGACCCGGATCTCCTCACCGGGACGGCCTGGGTGCCGATCGCGATCGGCGTCGTGATCGCCCTCGCGGTGCACATGGTCAAGGCCGCGGTGCGCCCGGCCGTGAACGTCGCCACCGCGGGGGTCGCGGCTCCGGTCATCAGCACCGTCGAGGACGTGACCTCGCTCGGGCTGTCGGTGCTCGCGATCATCGTGCCGATCATCGCGCTGGTCGTGATCGCCGGCCTGGTCGCGGCGGCGGTGCTCACGCTGCGCGGGCGGCGCCGGAGCCGCGCCGCCCGCGACGCGCGACCATCGGACGACGGCTGATCAC
>NZ_RRYE01000446.1 GCF_004010105.1 Microbacterium sp. CPCC 204701 | reverse complement strand
CCACCGGCGCGCTGGGCACCGGCCCGGCGCCGTCACGCATTGAAGCGGCGGCGGGTCGGGCCGGCGCCCGCCCCGCCGCCGGTGATCAGTCCCGATCGCGCCGTTCCGTGTCGCCGTGAGGCGGCTGTTCGACACGGGGAGGCGTGCCCTTCTCATCGGCCACGATCGCAGCGGCCTCGGCGGCGTCCGCCATGCCCGCCGGCGCACCCGCGACCGCGGGCGCGGCATCCGCTGCCTTCCGGCGCCTGTCGCGGGACGATGCGAAGAGGCTCGCCACGGTCGCCACGGTCATGGCCACGACGATCACGCCGAGCGACACCCACGTCGAGATCTCGGGAGCCCACTCGATGTGCTCGCCGCCGTTGATGAACGGCAGCTCGTTGACGTGCATCGCGTGGAGGATGAGCTTGACGCCGATGAAGGCGAGGATGAACGCGATGCCGTAGTGGAGGTACCGCAGGCGGTCCAGCAGGTCACCCAGCAGGAAGTACAGCTGCCGCAGGCCCATGAGGGCGAAGATGTTCGCGGTGAAGACGATGAACGGGCTCTGCGTGATGCCGAAGATCGCAGGGATGGAGTCGATCGCGAACAGCAGGTCCGTCACGCCGATCGCCGCGAAGACGATGATCATCGGCGTCCACATCTTCTTGCCGTCGACCACCGTGCGGATCTTCGCGCCGTCGTACGTCTCGCTGATGTCGATCGTGCGGCGGAGCACGCGGACGATGAAGGCCTCCTGCTTGACCTCGTCGTCGTGCTCGCCGCCGGGGAACGCCTGGCGGATCGCCGTCCAGACCAGGAACGCGCCGAAGATGTAGAACACCCAGCTGAACTGCTCGATGATGGCCGCCCCCGCGAGGATGAACAGGCCGCGCAGCACGAGGGCGATGATGATGCCCACCATCAGCACCTCCTGCTGATACCGGCGCGGCACCGCGAACTGCGTCATGATCAGCACGAAGACGAACAGGTTGTCGATCGACAGGCTGTACTCGGTGAGCCAGCCCGCGACGAACTGCCCCGCGTACTCGCCGCCCGCGAAGACCCACATGAGTCCGGCGAAGAAGAGCGCGAGCGTCACGTAGAACACCACCCACAGCGTCGATTCCCTGGTCGACGGGATGTGGGGGCGCTTGAGGATGAGGAGCAGATCGCCCAGGAGGATGAGCGAGAGGATCACGAGGGATCCGACTTCGAACCACAGGGGAAGTGTGAGGTCCATTCAGGGCCTTTCGGAAGAACAGGGGGTCGGTCGATGCCGAAAGTCTCTCCCCGCGGCCGGACTGATCCGGTCGTTCCGCGTCGCACACCCGGGGTCGCTCTGTCGGGACCCGTGATGACGGATGCGCGCAGTCGGGATACTCCCTCTCGCTCGCCTCAGGATACAGTCTGCGGATGCCGCGACCGCGCGCGCTGAGACGATATGCGCCGCGCAGACACCGGCATAGTGAGAGACAATTCGAAGCGAGCGGAGGATGGGGCATGGCAGACGACCACCCGCGCGGCGAGTCATCCGGCGATGCCGCGCTCGTGGCCCTGGCGGCCGGCGGGAGCGAACACGCGTTCCGCACGCTGTACCGCGCGTACGTCCGCCCGATCTACTGGCTCGCGCACGGCCTGGTCGGCAATCCGGCCGACGCCGAGGAGGTGACGCAGGAGACGTTCCTGGTCGCATGGCGCAAGCTCCCGGGGCTCGACCTCGCAGGTGACTCGCTGCTTCCGTGGCTCGCGACGGTGTGCCGATTCCAGTCGGCGAACCGCATCCGCAAGCAGAAGCGCGACCGTGAGCACACCGCGGGCGCGGCGGACGAGAACCTCGTCGCGACCGTCGACGTCGAGCAGCAGGTGATCGACGGTGCTCTGGCCGAGGCGATCCTGCGCGAGGTCGAGGGACTCGGCGAGCTGGACCGTGCCATCTTCCGCCTGTGCGCCACCGAGGGCTATGCCTACCAGGCGGCCGCCGACGAGCTCGGCGTCGCGCACGGCGTCGTCCGCAATCGTCTCTCCCGCATCCGCACGCGACTGCGGACCGTCGTCAAGGAGAGCACATGAGCACGCAGCACCAGGAGCCGGCGACGCCGGTGACCCTTCCGGAACTCTCGCGGGAGCGCGTCGACGAGATCGAGGCCGCGCTGTTCTCCGACATCGCCCGCGACCGCTCGCGGCAGGCCACCCGCCGCACCCGCCGCGGCCGCCTCTGGATTGCGGGCGGCGCGGCCGCCGCGGTGGTCGCC
>NZ_RRYE01000445.1 GCF_004010105.1 Microbacterium sp. CPCC 204701 | reverse complement strand
CGCCGAACATGGAGCCCTCGGCGCGCGCCCGGGTCGCGGCATCCCTCGCCCGCGAGGCAGCCGAGCATGTCTCGCCGGTGCCCGCCGTCGACTCCGAGATGTTCCTCATCGCCGTCGTCGCGGTGCGCCGCGACCGGGAGCTGCGCGCCCTGCGACTCGAGACGCAGCGCGCCCATGCGCTCGCGGCGCCCGTGTCAGGACCGCCCCGCGGATTCCCCGCGCGCTGACGCCCGGGTGCCCCCTGGGTCAGTACCGGTAGTGGTCGAGCTTGTACGGGCCCTCGATCGGCACACCGATGTAAGCGGCCTGCTCGTCGGTGAGGGTCGTGAGCTCGACGCCCAGAGCGGCGAGGTGCAGGCGCGCCACCTTCTCATCGAGGGTCTTCGGCAGCGTGTGCACGCCGACCGGGTAGTCCTCGCGCTTGGTGAACAGGTCGATCTGTGCGAGCACCTGGTTCGCGAACGAGGCGCTCATCACGAACGACGGATGCCCCGTCGCATTGCCCAGGTTCATCAGGCGCCCCTCGCTCAGCACGAGCACGCTTCGTCCGGTGGGCAGGCGCCACTCGTGAACCTGCGGCTTGATCTCGATGCGCTCGACGCCCGGGATCGCGGCGAGGCCGGCGATGTCGATCTCGTCGTCGAAGTGGCCGACGTTGCCCACGATCGCGAGGTGCTTGAGCGACTGCAGGTGCTCCGCGGTCACGACCCGGGTATTGCCGGTGCCGGTGATGACGATGTCGACCTGCGGGGCGACGTCCTCGAGGCGCGCGACCTGGAAGCCGTCCATCGCCGCCTGCAGGGCGCAGATCGGGTCGATCTCGCCGACGATGACGCGGGCGCCCTGACCGCGCAGGGCCTCGGCGGCGCCCTTGCCCACGTCGCCGTAACCCGCGACGAACGCGACCTTGCCGCCGATCAGCACGTCGGTGGCGCGGTTGAGCCCGTCGGGCAGCGAGTGGCGGATGCCGTACGTGTTGTCGAACTTCGATTTCGTGACCGAGTCGTTGACGTTGATCGCCGGGAAGAGAAGATCCCCGGATGCCGCGAGCTCGTACAGACGGTGGACGCCCGTGGTGGTCTCCTCGGTGACGCCGAGAAGGCCCTCGGCGAGGCGCGTGTACCGCTGCGGGTCGCGCTGCATCGACGTGCGGATCGTGTCGAGCACGATGCGGAGCTCAGCCGAGTCGTCGGGCCCGGACGCGGGCACGGCGCCCGCCTTCTCGAACTCGACGCCCTTGTGCACGAGGAGCGTCGCGTCGCCGCCGTCGTCGAGGATCATGTTCGGGCCGTCGAAGCCCTCGGCCGACCAGTCGAAGATCCGGTCGGCGAGGCGCCAGTACTCCTCGAGGGTCTCGCCCTTCCAGGCGAACACCGGGACGCCCGCGGGCGCCTCCACGGTGCCGTCCGGGCCGACCACGACCGCGGCGGCCGCCTCGTCCTGCGTCGAGAAGATGTTGCAGCTGGCCCACCGCACCTGCGCGCCCAGCGCCACGAGCGTCTCGATGAGCACCGCGGTCTGCACGGTCATGTGCAGCGAGCCCGCGATGCGCGCGCCCCTCAGCGGCTGCGACGGCCCGAACTCCTCACGCAGGGCCATGAGGCCCGGCATCTCGTTCTCGGCGAGACGCAGCTGATGCCGGCCCGCTTCGGCGAGCGACAGGTCGGCGACCTCGTACTCGAGCCCTCCGACGGGCTCGGAGCTCGGGACGTCGGCGGGCGTTGCGACGGGGATGTGGGTCGGCATCCGCCCATTCTCCCACGTGGGTTCAGGCGCGGAGCGTCTCGTGGCGCACGACCACCCAGCCCTTGGGCACCGACAGTCGGTCGGTGTGGATCGCGCACAGGTCGTGCGCGTGCGGGTCGCCACCGGCGCCGAGCGGACCGATCGCGGCCATCTGGTCGCCGTAGTCGTAGGTGAGGGTCGTGACGGCCTCGCGGGCGCAACCGACTTTGGAGCAGACTCTCTCGCGCATCGCCACGACGCTACCGCGCCCCGGCGACAGTCGAGCGGATGCCGCGCCGCACGCCCGCGCCGAGGCATCCGTCACCGCATCAGGTGATTTCACCGACGCAGGACGATCTCGGCCCGATCCTCCTACGCCGGTGAAATCACCTGACCTCGCCGCGCGCGGCGAGAGCCCCGCACGATCCCGCGATCGGACCGCGACCTATGCTGGGACCATGGCGTGGCGAAGGGCGAGGATCAGCGAGCACGCGCCGCGGCGCGCCGAC
>NZ_RRYE01000444.1 GCF_004010105.1 Microbacterium sp. CPCC 204701 | reverse complement strand
CGCCTCGACGATCTCGGCCTGCGGGGCGGCCTCGACCGGCGCCACGAGCGCGGCCGATACGGAAGCGCTCGCCGGTACGAGCACGCGCGCCGTGGCGACGTTCGTTCCCGGCGAGTCGGCCAGCGCGGCCGGGGTCGTCAGGGCGACGGCGCAGACGACGGCGACGCTCGCCGCGACGGTGGCCATGCCACCGATCACGAGCCCCGTGCGTGCGTCCACGTTTCTCCCCCTCCGGAAATCGCTCCCTCACCATGGTGACAGACGCTCGAGGCGCGCAGCACCGCGAGGGCATGAGACTTCTTTCATGCCGACCGGTAGCCGGCTGGCGGTCCAACCGCGGCCGAAAGGTGGCGAGAGGGGCCGGGATGCGGCATCCCGGCCCCTCTCGTGGAGCTGATGGAGCGATATCAGGCGAGTTCGCCGGCCTCCAGCAGCTCGGTCACCAGCGCCGCGATCGCCGAGCGCTCCGAGCGCACCAGCGTCACGTGACCGAACAGGCTGTGGCCCTTCAGCGTCTCGATCACGGAAGCGACGCCGTCGTGGCGCCCGACCCGGAGGTTGTCGCGCTGGCCGACGTCGTGCGTCAGCACGACGCGCGAGTTCTGGCCGATGCGGCTGAGCACCGTCAGGAGGACGTTGCGCTCGAGCGACTGCGCCTCGTCGACGATCACGAACGCGTCGTGCAGCGAGCGTCCGCGGATGTGGGTGAGCGGAAGCACCTCGAGCAGACCTCGCTCGATCACCTCGTCGAGCACATTGCTCGAGACGACCGATCCCAGCGTGTCGAAGACCGCCTGTCCCCAGGGGTTCATCTTCTCCTGCTGGTCGCCGGGGAGGTACCCGAGCTCCTGCCCGCCGACGGCGAACAGCGGCCGGAACACGATGATCTTGCGCTGCTGCTGGCGCTCGAGCACGGCCTCGAGTGCGGCGCAGAGGGCGAGGGCCGACTTTCCGGTGCCGGCACGGCCGCCGAGCGAGACGATGCCGACCTCGGGGTCGAGGAGCAGATCGATCGCGATGCGCTGCTCGGCGGAGCGGCCGTGCAGGCCGAAGACCTCGCGGTCGCCGCGCACCAGCCGGTACTCGCCCTCGCTCACCACGCGCCCGAGTGCCGACCCGCGCTCGGAGTGGATGATGAGGCCGGTGTTGACCGGCAGTCCGCGGACGTCCTCGCTGACGGCGATCTCGCTCTCGTACAGGTCGCTGACGTCATCGCCCGACACGTCGAGGTCGGCGATGCCGGTCCAGCCGGAGTCGATCGCCTGCTCCGCGAGGTACTCCTCGGCGGTGATGCCGAGCGAGGCGGCCTTCACGCGCATCGGGAGGTCCTTCGAGACGACGGTGACCTCCTGTCCGTCCTGGGCGAGGTGCATCGCGACGGCGAGGATGCGGCTGTCGTTGTCACCCAGGCGCATACCGGAGGGCAGCACGGTGGCGTCGGTGTTGTTCAACTCGACGCGCAGCGTTCCGCCCTCGCCGACCGGCACGGGGAAGTCCAGCCGCCCGTGCTCGATGCGCAGCTCGTCGAGGTGGCGCAGCGCCTGCCTGGCGAAGTACCCGATCTCGGGGTCGTGCCGCTTGCCCTCGAGCTCGGTGACCACCACGACGGGGATCACGACGCTGTGCTCGGCGAAGCGGAAGAACGCCCGTGGATCGCTCAGCAGCACCGATGTGTCGAGCACGTAAGTGCGGAGCTGCTGATCCTGCTCCGCGATCTGCTCGAGATCCTGACTGCGCTGCTTGTGTGGTGCTCGTGTGGTCACAACCCACTCCCGCCCCGGGTGGAGAACCCGGCAGTCACGAGTCGGCCATGGGCCACGAGTCGCGATCCGGAAGGCCGACTCGACCGGGCGCTCTGCCCGATGTGATGAACGTACGTCGACCCGCCGACATCCCGTGCGCACGACACGCACGGGAAGGTGACGCGCGGGTGAATTCCGGATGCCGCAGCCGCGGCATCCGGGATCACCACACGCGCGCGGACGAGAAGGTCGCCAGCGCGTCGCCGAACAGGCGCAGGGTGTCGGCGCCGGTGCCCACGTGCGGGGAGACGCGGATGCGGCCCGAGCGCGTGGTGACGGTCAACCCGTGGTTCGCCAGGGAGGCGGCCAGCGGCGCGGCGTCCTGCGGGGCCGGCTCGAGCGTCACGATCCCGGCGCGGCGCTCCGGCTCGCGAGGCGTGACGACGGGGACCTCGTAGCGGTCGGCGAAGAAGATGACGTCGGCCGTGCGCGCGGCGAG
>NZ_RRYE01000443.1 GCF_004010105.1 Microbacterium sp. CPCC 204701 | reverse complement strand
AGCCCGGCGACGAAGCCCTGGAGGGCCATCGCGGCCAGCAGCAGGCCGGTGGCGGATGGCCGCAGCGGCTCGAGCAGCGCGACCGCCGCGACGACGAGCCACGCGAGCGGGTAGACGGCACGCGCGATAACGATCGTGCGTCCGGCACCGAGCCGCCGCCCGGCGATCGGCGCGAGCGCGGCGCCGGTCAGCAGCATCACCCCCGCCACCGTGAAGAGCCAGCCGTACGCGATCGGCGACAGCCCCAGCTCGCGCAGCGCGAACAGTGCGAGCACCGTGAGCCCCGCGGCGTTGGCGACGAACCACACGTGGGTCGAGATGGCGAGCGGCGCGAGCGCGTGATGCCGGTACGCCCACCGGAGGCCCTCGCGGATGTCGTGCCCCAGACGCCGCGTCGCGAGATCGGTGCGCGCCGGCTCTGCGACGCGCACCGTGGCCACGACCATCGCCTGAACGAGATAGGTCAGCGCGTCGAGCGCGATCACCAGCGGTGCGCCGACCAGCCCGATGAGCCCGCCGCCGAGAGCCGGCCCGGCGGTCTGGGCCGCGGCATCCGTCTGGTCGAGGCGCGAGTTCGCCGACAGCAGGCGCTCCCGCGGCACGAGGTGCGGCAGGAGCGACTGCGATGCCGCGAACCCGAACACCGCGAACGATCCGAAGGCGAGCAGCAGCAGCACCAGCACCCAGATCTCGAGCAGTCCCCACACCCACAGCAGCGGGATGAACCCGAGGGTCAGCGCGCGGCCGATGCTCGCCCACACGAGGACCGGCCTGCGCCGCCATGGTCGACGAAGGCGCCGGCGACCAGGCCGAGCACCGCGTAGGGCACGAACTGGGCGGCGTTCACGATGCCGACTTCGACCGGCGTCGCCCCGAGCACCTGCACCACGAGCACCGGCAGCGCCACGGCGGTGATCGCGGTGCCGAACGCGCTGACGGCGTCGGCGGTCCAGTAGCGGGCGAAGGATGCCGAACCGCCGTCGCCCGTCGTCATCGCGTGCGCCCCCTCGTGACCGGTCCCTCCACCCTAGGGACTCGGCGGCCCGGCCCGCCGGACACCGAGAAGGGGGTGGACGGTCAGACCGCGTGCGCCGCGGCGAACGTGTTCCTCGGGTCGAATCGGTGCTTGAGCTCTCGCAGGCGTGCCGTCGCCTCGCCGTACGCGGCGGTGCGGTCGGCGTCGGCGCCGTCGATGAAGGTGAGGAGGAGGTTCCCGGCCTCCCACGGCTCGAAGGCGGCCAGACCTGCATTGACCGCGGCATCCGCCCCCGGCATCGCCTCGGGGACCGGCACCATCGCCACCGTGTGGGCGAGGTACGCGCCCGAGGCCGAGCCCACTGCCCCTGCGTGCTCGGGCCGGCGCGCGATCGCACCGCCGAGGTGGCGCAGCTCGGCGAAGAACATCCCCGGCACGGCGCCGGCCGCGAGGAACGCGTCCACGGCCTCGGTCGGCAGCTCGCCGAGCACGGAGTGCGCGGTGACGGCAGGGGTCGGTCCCGGCGGGTCCATGTGTACCGCGATGAGACCGGCGGCCGGGATGCGCGCGAACGTGTCCATCTCCGGCGCGAGCGCGCGCAGCGGCTGCAGGATTGCGGATGCCGCGGCATCCGTCTCGAGGATCGCCCCGTCGATCACCACGACCGAGCGTCCCGACAGGAACGGCGGCAGGTCGGGCAGCGGCGGGAAGTTCATGATGCGCAGGGTCGTCGTCGCCGACTCGGGTGCGGTGGCGGTCCACGCCGCCCAGGCGTGCGAGACCTCCGCGGCGCGTGAGGCGTCCCACAGCAGCATGCCCGCGAACACGTCGGCGTACGGCAGCAGGTCGATCTCGATCGACACCACGACGCCGAACGCGCCAGAGCCGCCGCGCACCGCCCAGAACAGGTCGGCGTTCTCGTCGATGCTCGCGCGCACGAGGCTGCCGTCTGCGGCGACCAGCTGCACTGCCCGCACGGTGTTGACCGCGAGTCCATGGGTGCGGGCGTAGAACGACAGTCCGCCGCTGAGCGCGTAGCCGGCGACCGAGACGTCGCCGGCGCTGCCGTGCAACGCGGTCAGGCCGTGAGGGGCCGCGGCCTCGATCACGTCGTTCCACAGGGATCCGCCGAGCACGCGCGCGGTGCGGGCGGCGGCGTCCACCGTCACGCCGCGAAGCCCCGCGAGCGAGACGAGCACCGCGTCTGAGAGGTCGGTGTCGGCGAGCGCCAGGGCGGCGTGGCCGGTCGACTGGGGCGCCACGCGGAGTCCGGATGCCGCGGCCGCA
>NZ_RRYE01000442.1 GCF_004010105.1 Microbacterium sp. CPCC 204701 | reverse complement strand
GAGCGCCGTCACGACCGCGCTCGGCCCCGGGATCGCCGTCACCTCGACGCCCGCCGCGGCGGCCGCCGCGACGACGCCGTAGCCCGGATCGCTCACGGTCGGCATGCCGGCGTCGCTGAGCACCAGGACGTCCTGCTCGCGCGCGAGCTCGACGAGCTCGGGAGCGCGGTCCTTCTCATTGTGGTCGTGCAGTGCGATCAGGCGCGGGCGGTTCGCGACCCCGAGCCCGGCGAGCAGTCGCTGCGTCGTACGCGTGTCTTCCGCGGCGATGACGGTGGCCTCCTCGAGCGCCTCGACGAGCCGGCGCGAGGCGTCCCCGAGGTTTCCGATGGGCGTCGCCGCGAGGATGATCACGCCCCTCAGCCTAGACTTGGCCGGGTGACGGACGCCGCCCGGCCCGCTTTCGACCAGCACAGTGCCGAACCGCCCGCCGCACCGCTCCCCCTCCCGGCCCGCCCGAGCCTCTATGACCGCTTCGCGCGCCGCATGAACGAGGACCGGCGCGCGCGGCGGCTGTACGCGTGGCTCGGCCCGGCCGTCGTCGTCTTGCTGGCCGGCGTCCTGCGCGTGTGGAACCTCGGGGCGGCGCACGACCTGATGAACCAGTTCGACGAGACGTACTACGTCAAGGACGCGTGGACGCTGCTGCACCTCGGGTATGAGGGCGCGTGGCCGTCGAACGCGAACGAGAGCTTCCTCTCGGGAGACGTCGACGTCTTCGGGACCGACCCCGCCTTCGTCGTGCACCCTCCGCTCGGCAAATGGATCATCGGGCTCGGGATGCTGGTGCTCGGGCCGGAGTCGGGCTGGGGCTGGCGTATCACGACGGCGCTCCTGGGGACGGCGGCCGTTCTCCTGCTGATGCTGATCGCGAAGCGGCTCACCCACTCGACGACGTTCGCCGTCGTGGCGGGCCTGCTCATGGCGGTGGACGGTCTTGCGATCTCGATGAGCCGCGTCGCCCTGCTCGACACGCCGCTCACGTTCTTCGTGCTGATCGCCGTGCTCTTCATCGTCGTCGATCGCGAGCGCACGATGACGCGGATCGCCCAGACCGTCGCCGCGCGGCACTCGGGCGGCGAACCGCCGACGTGGGGCCCGGTGCTGTGGAACCGCCCGTGGATCGTCGCGGCGGGCGCCGCCCTCGGTGCCGCGACCGCTGTGAAGTGGTCGGGAGTCTGGGTGCTGGCTGCGCTCGGCCTCTACCTCGTCGTCACGGATGCGCTCGCGCGGCGGCGCGCGGGCGTGCTGTTCTGGCCGACCGATGCCCTCCGCCAGGGCGCGGTGACGTTCGTGCTCCTCGTGCCGATCGCGCTCGTCGTCTACGTCGCGTCGTGGACCGGGTGGCTCGTGACCGACGGCGGCTACGACCGGCACGCGGCCGATGACGACCCGGCGACCGGACTGTTCGCGTGGGTGCCGCTGCCGCTGCAGAGCCTGTGGATCAACCACGTCACGATGTACAACGCGGCATCGCAGATCGTGGCCGACCACAGCTATCAGAGCCCCGCATGGCAATGGCCGCTGCTGCTGCGGCCGACGGGCATGTACTACCACCACGACGCGTTCGGCGAGAACGGCTGCGAGGCCGTCAACGGTTGCTCCGAGGTCGTCTCGAGCATTCCTAATCCGCTGATCTGGTATGCGGGGGTGGCAGCCGCGCTGTATCTCGCCTACCGGTTCGTCGTGTCGCGCGACTGGCGGCACGCGCTCGTGCTCACCGGCGTCGCCGCCACCTACCTGCCGTGGCTCCTCTTCCCCGAGCGCACGGTGTTCCAGTTCTACACGGTGCTGACGCTCCCCTTCTTGCTGCTCGCTCTGACGTTCGCCCTCCGCGACATCGCGGGACCGGCAGATGCCGGCGCGTACCGACGGCATACCGGTCAGCGGCTCGTGCTCGTGTTCCTCGTCGTCGCGCTGGCGCTCTCGGCGTTCTGGTACCCGGTCGTCTCGGCGATGAACGTGCCGTACGACTTCTGGCGCCTGCACAACTGGATGCAGGGCTGGATCTGACCGGCGTCAGGCCACGAGTTCGGCGGGGTCGGTGACCGGCAGCCGGCACGCGAAGTCGCGGCAGTCGTACGCGGTCGCCGCGTCGCCCCGCATGGACTTCTCTGCGAACAGCGAGAATCCGGCATCCGCCCACTCACGCGCCTGATCGGGCGTCAGCACCGCGACGATGTCGGCGCGGATGCCGTGCGCGGCGTCGGCGAGCGGGTCGGCGCTCGCCCGACCGACGACGACGATCTGCCTCGGGGCGACCG
>NZ_RRYE01000441.1 GCF_004010105.1 Microbacterium sp. CPCC 204701 | reverse complement strand
AGGGCGCCGCCCCGTTCGACAGGCGCCGGGCGGCGATGCACGATGAGCTCCGGCTCCTCGCCCGCGCGCTCTCGCGTGCGCGAGCGCAGGTCGTGGTGACCGCGGTCGACGACGACGACACCGGCCCGAGCGTGTTCTTCGAGCTGCTGCCCGACCCCGAGCCGTTCCCGCTCGACCATCCGCTGTCGCTGCGGGGACTGGTGGCTCGCCATCGCCGGACGCTGACCGACGCCGCGTCCCCGCGTCCCGCGATCGAACGAGCTGCCGGACAGCTGGCTCTGCTGGCGGATGCCGGCGTCCCGGGTGCTGCGCCGCGGGACTGGTACGGCGTGCTGCCGCCGACGTCGACCGGCCCGTTGCGGGACCTCTCGCGCGAGGACGTGCGGGTCTCGCCCTCGCGCCTGCACGCGCTCGAGGAGTGCGAGCTCAACTGGGTGATCGGCGACCTCGGCGGCGACCCCGGCAGCACGACCGCGGGGCTCGGCACGATCATCCACGCGGCGCTCGAGCACGCCCAGAGCTCGGACGAGGCCGCGCTGTGGGCAGAGGTCGAGGCCCGCTGGGGCGAGCTCACGTTCGAGGCCGCCTGGCGCGACCGGGCCGAACAGACGCGGGCGCGCGACCTGGTGCGTCGCCTGCACCTCTACCTGCACCGCTTCGAGCAGGCCGGCGGGCGCCTGATCGGCGCGGAGCCCCACTTCGAGGTCGCCATCCCGGTCGACGCCGCCGAAGTCCCGGCGATCTCGGCCCAGGGCGAAGTGGCCGACGAGGAGCGGCCGCACCGCGTGCTGCTGTCGGGCTACATCGACCGGGTGGAGCTCACCCCCGAGGGCACGGTCGTGATCATGGACCTGAAGACCGGCAAGCGCGAGCCGCAGACAGACCTCAAGGTGCTCGACAACCCCCAGCTCGCCGCCTACCAGCTGGGGTTCGAGTCCGGCGCGATCCCCGAAGCGGAGGGTCTCGCCCCCGGCGGAGCGAAGCTGCTCGTGCTGCGACCGACCGCGACGAGGTCCGACTACGCGACGCCGTGGCAGCCGCCGTTCGACGGCGAACGTCGCGAGGCCTTCCTCTCGCGCATCCGGGCCGCCGTCGCGGTCATGCGAGGGACCACGTTCACGGCGCCGTACGAAGAGCACTGCCGTGACGACCACTCGTACGGGCTCTGTCGCATCCACACGATCGGCGCGGTGAGCGCCTCATGACCGCCGTCTCCCCGCCCGCGCTGTCGGCGCGGGTGATCGCCGCAGCGCTCGGCCAGTTCCCGCCGACCGACGAGCAGACCGCCGTCATCGAGGCGCCGCTCGAGCCGGCGCTCGTCGTCGCCGGAGCCGGCAGCGGCAAGACCGAGACGATGGCGTCGCGGGTGGTGTGGCTCGTCGCGAACGGACTGGTCCGCCGCGACGAGGTGCTGGGCCTCACCTTCACGCGAAAGGCCGCCGGGGAGCTGGCGGAGCGCATCCAGAGGCGGCTCGCGCGCCTCGCCGAGTTCGAGCGGCGCGGCCTGCTGCCGTCGCTGCCGTCGCTGGCGGAGCAGGGATTCCTCGACGTCTTCGGCGAACTGGAGCGCGCCGGGGCCGAGGCCGACCGCGGCGGCGTGACGCGGCAGGCCGCGATGGACGCCCTCGCGCGTGCCGTAGGCGCGGTGTCGCAGCCATCCGACGACGACGCGCTGCTGCATCGCCCGTCGGTCGCGACGTACAACAGCTTCGCCGACCAGATCGTCCGCGAGCACGCGGTGCGGATAGGCAGGGATGCCGAAGCCGCCGTGCTCTCGGAGTCGGCGGCGTGGCTGCTCATGCGGCGGGTCGTCTTCGCGTCCGACGATCCGCGGCTCGAAGCACGGGGTGAGGCCGTGCGCTCGATCGTCGACGCGGCCCTGCGGATCGCGCGCGACGGCGTCGACAACCTCGTCGACTTCGACGTGCTCGCGGCGTTCCCCGACCGCTTCCGCTCGGTCCGCGAGCTTCCGTCGACGCGGAAGGGCACCGCCGTCTACGCCGAGGTGGCCGAGGCGGCCGACAAGGTGGGAGCACTGGCGCTGCTGTCGGACCTCGCGCGCGAGTACGACGCCGAGAAGCGCCGGCTCGGTGTCATCGACTTCTCCGATCAGGTCGCCGGAGCCCTGGAGGTGGTCGCGAGCCACCCCTCTGTCGCCGAGGAGCTGCGCGACCGCTATCGCGTCGTGCTGCTCGACGAGTACCAGGACACCTCCGTCGTCCAGACCGACCTCCTGGCGGCGCTCTTCGCCGGCACCGGGGTGATGGCCGTCGGCGACC
>NZ_RRYE01000440.1 GCF_004010105.1 Microbacterium sp. CPCC 204701 | reverse complement strand
GCGCCGCCGCCCGCCTGGTCGGCCCGCTCGTACACCCGGACGCGAAGGCCGGCGCGCGCGAGCGTCACCGCCGCGGCGAGGCCGTTGGGGCCGGCGCCGACGACGACCGCGTCGAGCTCGGCACTCCCCGATGTCGTCATGGAACCATCTCGTCGGGCCGGGGCTCGTCATCCGTCGTCTTCGGTGCCGCGCCCTTCTTAGGTCGCGCCGGAGTCTTCGGCTTCACCGCCGCGGGGGGTTCCGCGGCCTCGATGTGCATCTTCTCGCCGCTGTCATCCATCTCGCGCTGGGCGGTCGTGGCGCCGGCCCGCGCGGCGGCCGTGCCCTCGGCGAGGTAGGCGAGCCGGTGCAGGGTCTCGGCGTTCCGCCATCGCAGCAGCACGTCCATGACGGGTGCGGGCACGGAGGTCGCCGGCCCCGCCACCGCCTCTTCCTGGATGCGCACCACGCTGCCGTCCCCTCGTTGCTTGACATCGATCGTCACACGAGCCTCGCCCAGGGGCCATCCGCGGGCCTTCATTACGATACGGCGCGGCGGATCGCACGCCTCCACGACCGTCGAGTCGTCGATGAGCGCGGGCCAGACTCCCACGGAGTGGTGCAGCCTCGCCCCGGCAGACGGCCACGACTCGTCGACCTCGCGCATGCGCGACGCCCCGACCACCCACGACGGGTACAGCCAGCCATCGCCCAGCACCCGGAACACGTCTTCGGGCGAGCACTTCAGAACCCTCACGTTGCGCGACATGGTGCCGACGCTACGGCGACGGATGCCGTGGTCACAGGCCATTGCGGTGGGCGCCGGCTTGTATTAACACGCGGTCAGCGCACGAGGCCGAGGCGGTAGGCCAGGATCACGAGCTGCACGCGGTCGCGGGCGCCGAGCTTCTGCAGCAGGCGCCCGACGTGGGTCTTGACGGTGGACTCCGACAGCACGAAGCGGGCCGCGAGCTCGACGTTGGTGAGGCCTTCCGCCACCGCGACGAGGAACTCGTGCTCGCGCGGAGTCAGCACCGCGAGCACGGCGGATGCGTCGGCGGCCGTATCCGTCTCGTCCCTGCCCTGCGCGAACTGCTGGATCATGCGCCGCGTGACGCTCGGTGCCAGGGCCGCATCGCCGCGGTGGACGGCGCGGATCGCGCCGACGAGCTCGGCGGGGCGCGCGTCCTTGAGCAGGAATCCGCTCGCGCCGGCGCGCAGCGCCGCGAAGGCGTACTCGTCGAGGTCGAACGTGGTCAGCACGATGATGCGCGGCGTGTCGCCCCGGGTCGCGATCTGCTCGGTCGCCGTGATGCCGTCGGTTCCCGGCATCCGCACGTCCATCAGCAGCACGTCGATGTCGCCGCGCTGCGCGATCGCAACCGCCCCGTCACCGTCGGGCGCCTCCGCGACCACCTCGAGCTCGTCCTCGGCGTCGAGCACCAGCCGAAGGCCCAGGCGCACGAGCTCCTGGTCGTCGACGATCCCGATCCTGATGTGCTCCGTCATCCGTCGACCTCTCCGTGCAGCACCGCGTGCACTCGCCATCCGCCACCCGGCCGCGAGCCTGCGGCCACGGTTCCCCCGTACATGAGTGCACGCTCCCGCATCCCGATGAGCCCTCGGCCTGCGCCTGTCGTGCGCGGCGCCGCGTGGGCCACGGCGTCGTCGTCGACCGTGATTGTCACCTCGTGGTCGGTGCATCTGACCGTGACGTCGACGCGGGTCGCGGCGGGCGCGTGGCGGAGGACGTTCGTCAGCGACTCCTGCACGATGCGGTGGACGGCGAGGCCCAGTCCGGGGTCGGCAGGGATCGTGCCCGAGGTCGAGAGGCGCACCGGCAGGCCGGTGTCGCGGAAGCGCTCCACGAGGTCGTTCAGGTCGCCCACTCCCGGCTGCGGGGTCAGCGGCGATGAATCGCCTGGCTCTGCCAGCACGCCCAGCAGCCGCCGCATCTCCGAGAGCGCACTCCGGCCGGTGTCGGCCACCCGCCGCATCGTCTCGGCGCCGCGCTCGGGGTCGCTCGGCGTCACCGCGGCGGCGCCTTCGGCGAGGGTGACGACGACGGTCAGGCCGTGCGAGACGACGTCGTGCATCTCGCGGGCGATGCGCGCCCGCTCGGCCGCGGCGACGAGCTGCGCCTCCTGATCCCGCTCGCGGGCGAGGTCACGCGCGCGGGCGACGAGCGAATCGACGTAGCGGCGGCGGCCGCCGACCGACACGCCGATCAGCATCGCGACGAGCGCGAACAGCACCGCGAGCACCGCCGAGGTGATCCGACCCGCAAGCGTGACGTCGTTCGC
>NZ_RRYE01000044.1 GCF_004010105.1 Microbacterium sp. CPCC 204701 | reverse complement strand
CGGCGATGGCTTCGGTCGCGCTCGCGCCGCCCGCGAGGGCGTCGAGGGCTGCGGGGCCGAGCGCCGGGTTGGTCACGTTCTGCGAGGCCACGGCGCCGACGCCCGCACGCAGATGCGCGCACCGCGCGGCGACCGCGGGGCTCGACGACGAGATCACGATGCCGAAGGCGCCGTCGGCGTGGGCCACGAGCGAGAGCGTCACAGGATCACCTCGATGTCGTCGGCCGGGTCGCTGATCACGGCGGTGGCGTCGATCTCCACGAGCCATTCGGGCCGGGCGAGCGCATCGACCACAAGTCCGGTCGACACGGGGTAGACGCCCTTCAGCCACCGTCCCATGGTGCGATACACCGGCTCGCGGTAGCGGATGTCGGTGAGATACACGACGACTTTCACGATGTCTTCGAGACGGGAGCCGGCCTCGCGCAGCAGCATGTCGATGTTCGCCATCGCCCGTTCAGCCTGGGCCTCGACGTCGCCGATGCCGACGCTTTCGCGGGTCTCGAGGTCCTGGCCGATCTGACCGCGAAGGTAGACCACACCGCCCGCGACGACGGCCTGGCAGAGGTCGTTGTCCAGCGACTGCTCGGGGTACGTGGTTTTCGTGTTGAAAGGGCGCAGGCGAGTGTGGGCGGTCATCGGGAGGTCTCCAGACTCATCGGTTCGAGCAGGTCGGCAGGGGTGGAGGGCTCGGCGGGGCGGTACGCGGCATACATCCGCTGAATCGCGATGTGGTCGGCGACGTGCTTCGCGTCGTGCCAGACGCCCCAGATGAAGCTCGATCCGCGCCGCGATTGCCAGGGCAGGCCGAGGAAATAGATGCCGGCTTCGGGCGAAACCCCCCGACGGTGGCGGGGGCGGCCGTTCTCGTCGAGCGAGGTGGCAGGCAGCCAGCTGTAATCGGAGGTGAATCCCGTCGCCCACACGATGGAGGTCACTCCGGCGGCGGCGAGATCGAGCTCGCGGAGGGGCTCGGTGACGCAGTCCGGGTCGGAGCCCAGCACCTTCGCCTCGGGCTCCTCGGGCAGGTCGAGGCCGTTCCTCTCGATGTACGCGTCGGCCTCGGCGAGCAGTTCGAGGTAGTTCGCATCGCCCGCGGCGATGTTGCGGGCGAGGTCGTCGCCGAATCTCACGACGCCGTCTGCGTACGAGTTCGCGCGGCCGACCAGCACGACGCCTTCCGCGGCCAGCCGACGGAAGTCGACGGTGTGGCCGCCGTCGGCTCCGCTGACGGCGATGGTGACGTGCTCCGCGCCGAGCGGCGGCGTCGCGGCATCCCATCGGTCGAGCACACCGAGCCACCAGACGAAGTCGCGGCCACGGTACCGGCGAGGCGGACGATCGTGGGGTCCGACGGCGAGGTAGACCTGGCGGCCGGCGCGCTGGAGCTCCGCAGCGATCTGCACACCCGACGAGCCCGCGCCGATGACGAGCACACCGCCGGAAGGGAGCTGCCCGGGGTTGCGGTAGGAGGACGAGTGAACCTGGACGATGTTCGCCTCGGCGGGCAGGAGTGCGGGAATGGCGGGGTTCTGGAACGCGCCCGTGGCCGCGACGACGTACTGTGCGCGATACTGCCCATCGGTCGCCGAGACGACGAAGCCGGCGGCACCCTCTGCGCGGCGCACAGCCGTCACCTCCACACCGCAGCGCACCGGTCCGCCGAACTTCTCCGCGTACGCGGTCATGTACTGGGCGACCTGCTCCTTCGTCGCGAACCCATCGGGTGCGACGTCGGCGAACTCCATGCCGGGGAACCGGTCGTGCCAGACGGGGCCGTTCGTCACCAGCGAGTCCCACCGCTCGGACCGCCACCGCTCGGCGATGCGGCCGCGCTCGAGGACGACATGACGGATGCCGGAGTGCGTGAGGTGCTCGCTCATGGCCACGCCCGCTTGACCTGCACCGACGACGATCACCTCCACGACACGATCGTCGGGAGTGGGGTGAGGAGGAGATGACGCCATGGTGTTCTGCGCGGCTTTCGATCGAGATGGGGAGTCATGACGAGTTTGGGAACCCTCGAGCACCGGCGCAAATAGCGGAAGGAGGTTCTTGGCATCTAAAATCGAGATGAATTACCGATGGCAATATCTCTGAAACACATTCGAAACGGAAGGTCTCGATGCGTCCCACCCAGAAGCCGGACATCTCGCTCACCCAGCTGCGCTACTTCGTGGCGGCAGCCGAGCAGGGAAGCATGACATGGGCGGCCGACGAGCTCTTCGTCGCGCAGTCGGCGATCTCGACCTCGATCGCCAACCTGGAGAAGTCCCTCGGGGTGCAGCTGCTGATCCGTCGCCGCGCCAAAGGGCTGCAGCTCACCACGCAGGGCGCGGACTTCCTGCAGCGCACTCGCGGCATCCTCGCCGCCGTGGATGACGCGGTCAATGCTCTGCGGCCTGAGAACACGGCGGGTCGGGTGAGCGTCGGCTGCTTCCGGACGCTGGCCCCGTTCTACCTGCCGAGCATCGTCAGCGCGCTCGAGGAGGCGCATCCCGAGCTCCAGCTCGACGTCTCCGAGCTCCTCGCGGACGGCGTCAACGACGCACTGCGCGACCAGGCGATCGAGGTGGCGCTGACCTACGACCTCGGCCTCGATGGCGACATCACGCGCGAAGTGCTCGCACAGGTGCCCCTCTACGTCGCCGTGGGGGCGACGCACCCGCTCGCGGGCCGCTCCAGCGTGCGGCTGGCCGATCTCCTGGAGGAGCCCATGGTGATGCTCGATCTGCCGGTGAGTCGCGACTACTTCATGCAGGCGTTCACCGACCACGGTCTGCGGCCCTCGGTGCGCTACCGCTTCGCCAACTTCGAGGCGGTTCGAGCCATGGTGGCCAGCGGCCATGGCTTCACGCTGCTCAACCAGCAGCCGAAGCTCGGGTACACCTATTCGGGCGGAGAGCTGCATCGACTGAACATCATCGAGCCGACGCGCCCGCTCGACATCGTGCTCGCGTGCCGCGCATCGTCCGCGCCGATGACGCGGAAGGCGAGCCTGTTCGCCGACGAGGCGCGGCTCGCCGTCACGCGCGTCATGAGGGCCGCGACGGAGGCGGCTCAGGGCGCCGCGTAGACCGTGTCTCCTCCCACGACGGTGCGCCGCACGCGGGCGGACCCGAGTGCATCGATCTCCCGCAGATCGCGGTCGACCCACACGAGGTCCGCGAGCATCCCCTCGCGGAGCGTGCCGGTCGACGTCTCGAGGCGATTGATGTACGCCGCATTCGACAGATAGGCGTCGAGCGCCTCCGCCAGCGAGAGCGCCTGCTCAGCCAGGAGCGGTTGGGTCAAGACCCCGACGCCGATCGCATGCGGGTCCTCGGGTACACCCGTGCGGGTGACGGCCGTCCGCACCGACCAGAGCGGGTTGGGATCGGTCACCGGCCAGTCGCTGCCTCCGACGATCCGTCCCCCGGTGCGGGCGATGTCGGCGAACGGGAAATGGTGTCGTGCGCGCTCCGCGCCGAGGAGCGGCAGCTTGCGCGTGACGATCTCCTCATCCGTCCGAGCCCACAGGGCGGTGACGTTCGCTGCGACATCCAGCTCACCGAAACGGCCGACATCGGCGGCGTCGACGATGTCGAGGTGGGCGATGTGATGGCGATTCGCCGAGACGCCGTTCTGCGTGCGGACCGTCGTCAGCGCATCGAGGCAGTTCCGTACCGCGGCGTCGCCGACCGCGTGGAAATGGATCTGGAACCCTGCGGCGTCGAGCCCGACGCTCAGGCGCTCCAGGTCATCCGGGGCGATGAAGGCGACGCCGCGGTCGTCGTCGGTGCCGGCGAACGGCTCGAGCATCGCAGCTGTGTGGTTCTCGACCATGCCGTCGACCATCACCTTCACCGTGCCGGCATCCAGCCGGCTGCTCGTGCGGAGCCGCTCGCGGATCGCTGCGAGGTCGGCGATCTGGTCGAGCCCGCGCGTGCGGTCCCACCATAAGGCGGTCACCACGCGTGCCGTGAGCAGGCCGCGCTGATCGAGTTCCTCGTACACGGGCAGGGCGTCGGGACCGAGATCCGAGGCCCCGACCGCGGCATCCTGCCAACTCGTGATCCCGACCGAGTGCAGACGGTGCTGTGCGGCGAGGAGTGCTTCCGCGAGGTTCGCGCGATCCGGGTCGGTGAGGAGATGGCCGACCAGGCCGACCGCTCCCTCGACCAGCATCCCGGTCGGGCGGCCCGCTGCGTCGCGGAAGATGCGCCCGCCCTCCGGGTCGCAGGTGTCGGAGTCTATGCCGGCGGCCGCGAGCGCGGCGCTGTTGACCCAGACGCCGTGCGCGTCGTGACTGTGGAGGACGACCGGCCGGTCGGCAACGACGTCGTCCAGGTCGCCGGCCGTGGGAAAGCCGCCGGGGAAGACATCTCCGAACCAGCCGCCACCGGAGAGAACCGGTGCGTCGCGGTGCGACCGCGCGTACTCGGCGATGATCTGCCGATACGCGTCCCGGTCGTGAACGGGGGAGAGATCGATGCCGAGCAGCTGGATGCCTGCCAGCAAGGGGTGCACGTGCGCGTCATGGAAACCGGGCAGCAGCGTCCCGCCCTGCAGATCGACCACCTCGGCGGCCGGGGCAACGTCTGCGTCATCGAACGCGACCCGGTCGATGCGGTCGCCTATGGTGAGGACGTGCCCCTCGCGGAAGTCGCCTCCGCCGAGATAGAGCAGCCCGTTCGTGTACAGCGTCGTGTGCATGCGGAGGTCCCCTTTGGTCGGCGGAGGCACGCCTTCACCCTCAGCGGGCCGTGTTTCTCATTTGTAACGCCGATATTGCCGACGAGTTGCATCAAAATTTTCGATGTATCGTGTCGCTAGCGGCTATTTGCGCGGGGTGGACGGCGGTCCGGAAGCTAGACGCACTCGCCCGATCCCTCTGCTCCGGAAGGACATCATGTTCCGCTCCACACGCCACCTTCGCACGGCGATCGCCATCGGACTCACCGGTGCATCGCTCGTCGCTCTCACCGCCTGCACCGGAGCCTCCGGCTCCGAGACCGCGGACGCTGCGACCGGCTCCGATGCCGTCGGCATGGGCATTCAGCCCTGGCTCGGCTACGGCCCCTGGTACATCGCTCAGGAGAAGGGCTACTTCGACGATCAGGACGTCGAGGTGACCATCACCAACTTCATGAACGACGCCGACATGAGCGCCGCCTTCGCTTCGGACCGCATCCAGGTCGCGAACGTCGCGAGCCACACGGCGCTGCAGCTGGCGGAGCAGAGCCTCGACATCTCGATCGTCCTGCTCCTCGACGCCTCGCTCTCGGCGGACGCGATCCTCACCGACGGATCGATCACCGACGTCGCCGGCCTCGCCGGGCAGGACATCGCCTTCGAGGAGGGATCGGTCAGCAACCTTCTCCTCGGCTACGCGCTGGAGGAGGCCGGCCTGAGCCTGGACGACATCTCGCCTGTGCCGATGGATCCGTCCGAGGCAGCCACCGCCCTCATCGGGGGAAGCGTCCCGGCCGCCGTGACCTACGAGCCCTACATCTCCGAGGCGAGCAACGCGGGCGACTTCGAGGTCATCTTCACGGCCGCCGAGAAGGCGGGTCTCATCAGCGACGTGCTGATCGTGGACAACGGATACCTCGACGAGAATCCCGAGGCCGTGCAGAAGGTCGTCAACGCGTGGGGACCGGCGATCGAGTTCTACCAGTCGGACACCGACGAGGCGCGCGCCATCATCGCCGAGAACGTCGGCAGCGACGTCGAGGCGCTCGCGACGGCGTTCGACGGCGTCGAGTTCTACTCGCTCGAGGAGAACAAGACCCGTTTCGCCGGCGACTACGCCGAGTCGGTGCTGCCGACCGTCGAGGAGGTCGCCACCCGGATCGGCCTGCTCGAAGGCGGAGCCGACCTCGACAGCCTGGTCGACGATGCGTTCGTCGAAGCCGCACCGTGATATTCACCCCCTCTAGGAACTGACCCATGACGATCTCCACCACGTCTGCACCCGTCGCGCGCCGCAAGCGCGCGGCTGGTGCGGCCCCTCCCGCCATCGGCGCGCCCCTGTCGCGTCGGCAGTACGTCACCGTCGCGGTGCTCGGGTTCCTCGCGCTCATCGTCGTCTGGACGGCGATCACGCTGTCGGAATTCGTCGACCCGCTGTTCCTGCCGTCGCCGATCGCCGTGACTCAGAAGCTCGGCGAGCAGGCGGCCAATGGCGAACTCTGGTCGGACATCGGCGTGAGCACATACCGCGTGATGGTCGGCTTCCTCGCCAGCACCGTTCTCGCCGTCCCCATCGGCGTGCTGTGCGGATCGATCGCCCGTGTCGAGGCGGCCGTAGAGCCGATCATCGACTTCATCCGGTACATGCCGGTGGTGGCCTTCGTCCCGCTCACCATCCTGTGGGTCGGAACCGACGACACGCAGAAGTTCCTCATCATCTTCCTCGGCACGTTCTTCCAGCAGGTGCTGCTGTTCGCGGATGCCGTGCGGCGCGTTCCGGTGTCGTACCGCAATCTGGGCGCCACCCTCGGACTCTCCCGTGGGCAGATCCTCGTTCGCATCGTCTTCCCGGCTGCACTGCCCAGGATCTGGGACGCGCTGCGCATCAGTCTCGGCTGGGCGTGGACCTGGCTCGTCGTGGCCGAGCTCGTGGCCGCCACCTCGGGCATGGGCTACCGCATCACTCAGGCGCAGCGCTTCCTCGAGACGGATCTCATCATCGGCTACGTCATCGTCCTCGGCCTCCTCGGTCTCGTCTTCGACCAGATCATGCGCGCGCTCGGTCGACGCTTCTTCCGCTACCTGAAGGGACGCTCCTGATGTCGTCGCCCACGCTCCTCGAGCCGAAAGTCCGCGTCCAGAGCGTCAACAAGCGGTTCGGCGACGTCCACGCGCTGAGTGACATCACGCTCACCCTCGGCGAGCAGGAGTTCGTCTCCGTCGTCGGCGCATCGGGATGCGGCAAGAGCACGCTGCTCTCGATCATCGCCGGGCTCGAGCCGCCCACCGACGGCACGGCATCCATCGAAGGCAACCCCATTCACGGGCCAGGGCGCGATCGCGGTGTCGTGTTCCAGTCGGCCACCCTGCTGCCCTGGCTCACTGCGATCGACAACGTCATCTTCGCCCTCCGTGGAGAGCAGGGGATGTCGCGCCGCCAGCGCATCGACCGAGCACGTGATGTACTGGCGCAGGTCGGTCTGACAGGCTTCGAGGACTCGTTCCCCGCGCAGCTCTCCGGCGGCATGCAGCAGCGCGTCGCGCTGGCGCGCTCTTTGGCGTACGGGCCGGAGGTGCTCCTGATGGACGAGCCCTTCGGGGCTCTCGACGCGCTCACCCGCCGCACGATGCAGGAACTGCTGACCACGGTGTGGGAGCGGAACCGCATGACCGTCATGCTGATCACTCACGACATCGAGGAGGCCGTGTTCCTCTCGGACCGCGTGGTCGCGATGACACCGCGACCCGGCAGGGTGCGCGCCGAGTTCGCGATCGATCTGCCCCGTCCGCGTGACCCGGAGGTGATCGGCAGCTCTGAGTTCCACCACTACTACAGCGAGATCCTCGGCCTGATCCATCATGGCTGAGCACCACGACACGTTCGACTACGTCGTGGTGGGAGGGGGCACCGCCGGATGCATCGTGGCGGCGCGACTCAGTGAAGACCCCGACGTTACGGTGTGTCTCATCGAGGCCGGTCCGAGCGACGAGCACGAGGAGCGCGCCGGCTCGATCCGCCGCTGGGCGGAGATGCTCGAGGGCGAGTTCGACCGCGACTATCGCAGCGTTACACAGGAGCGAGGAAACTCCTCCATCCGACAGGCACGGCTGCGCATCCTCGGTGGCTGCTCGACGGCGAACACCATGATCAGCTGGCGTCCGTTGCGCGGTGACCTCGAGGAGTGGGCATCGCTGGGCGTCGAGGGCTGGGACTACGAGACGGTGGCGCCGTATTTCGACCGCCTCGCGACGCCGATCTCACCTGTCGCTCCGGCCGACCGGAACGCCTACGTCGCCGATGTCGTCGCGGCTGCGGCATCCGCTCTGGATCTGCCTCATCGCGAAACGTGGAACGATGTCGAGTTCACCGACGGCGCCGGGTTCTTCGAGATCGGCTACGAGCCGTCGACGAACCTGCGTTCGTCGACGTCGCGCGCGTATCTCCACGGTGTCGAGCGGCCGAACCTCGCCCTCGTGCTCGAGGCGCTGGTCGACAGGGTTCTGGTGGAGACCTATCGTGCCATCGGCGTCCGTGCCCGCGTGGCGGGGGAGTGGCGAGAGGTGCGCGCGCGACGCGAGGTCATCGTGAGCTGCGGTGCGATCGACTCGCCGGCGCTGCTCATGCGTTCCGGTATCGGCCCGGCCGACGTGCTCGCCGACGCGGGCGTCGACATGCTGGTCGATCTGCCTGGCGTCGGTGAGAACCTGCAGGACCATGCCGAGGGGCTCATCGTCTGGGAGGCTCGTGGCGAGCGGAGCGAGGTGTCGGCGACGGGGTGGGACGCCGGCTACGCGCTGCGCGTCGACGCCGACAGCACGGTTCCCGACATCTCCACGCACATTCCGCTGCACTCGTGGACCGTGCACGCCGAGACCTATGGCGCCGAGATCCCCGCGAACAACGTCTCGCTGGCGCCGAACGTCGCAAAGCCGTACAGCCGCGGTCGCGTCTGGATCACCTCGACCGACCCCGAGGCGGCACCGGCGATCGACTACCGCGCCTTCACCGACAGCGAGGGTCGCGACGAGCGGATGCTGGTCGAGGGCGTGAAACTTGCTCGCCGTGTCGCTCAGCAGGAGCCGTTCGCCTCACACCTCGTGCGGGAGGTGTTCCCCGGCGAGCACGTGCAGAGCGACGAGGACCTTTCCGCCGTGCTGCGGGCAACGCACCAGACGGTCTATCACGTGTCGTGCACCTGTCGGATGGGCAGCGACGACGACCCGCTCGCCGTGCTCGACAATGAGCTGCGGGTGCGCGGTGTCGGCGGCCTTCGGGTCGTGGACGCGTCGGTCTTCCCCACGCTGTCCGCCCTGAACCCGGTGGGTCTCATCATGACCGTCGCCGAGCGTGCGGTCGATCTCGTGCGCGAAGCTCACTGACTACGATCTGCTTCGCCGTTGGAGACACTGCGGCGCGAGTCGGGGTGGACGCGACGGCGGGAGTCGAACCCGCAACACAGCCGGGTATGAGACGGTGCCCGGGACCGCTCCGGATCGCCGCGATGCGCCTCGAGGACGGCTCCACCGTATCGCCGTCATCCGAGGAGCGGGATATGCGTGAACTCGCGTCTCGCTATGAGACGTTGCGAGTCGCGGCCGCGCGCCAGCCGCGGAGGTGCTCCACCACGAACGCGTGGTCGTCGGCCTGGGGAGGCCCGAGACGCCGACGGTTCCGACGACGCCGACGCCGCCTATCGTGATCGGGAAGACGCCGCCGTGCGCGGCATACAGCGTCGGGTCGAGGCGGGCGCTCGCGACCACGGCGATCTTCACCTTGATCGCCAGCTGGAGTCAGTTCTTCACCGCGCTCATCTACCTGACCGACGCACTCGCCTCTGCGCGCGCCGCTGTGCGCCTCGGGCGGTGAGGGCGGCGGGGCGTTTCGACTCGCTTCGCTCGCTCAACGACCGGAGCCCGGCACCAGGATCCGTCAATCCCGGAGCTGATGCCCCCGTGCGGACTCCGGCCTCGACGGCGGCGGCGCGTCCAGCGCTCGCAGCATGCGCTCGAGCACCTCGCGCAACTCGTCGCGAGCGGGCGACGCGAGGTCGGTCGTGTACTCGACGCCCGCGGGAATCCACGAGAACCCGTACATCGTCTCGCGAAAGTCCGAGCCGCCCACCGGCCAGCGGGTGCGGTGCGCGCCCTCGGCCGAAGCCCCCTGACCCCACTGGCCGAAGTACGCGCGCATCTCGTCGAACGGCATCTCCATCACGGCATCCGCCTCGACCGCCTGCCGCACCCACGACCGCGCGATGAGGATGAACTCTTCGATCTCCTCCGCGGTCAGCGGCTTCGGATCGAACAGCACGCGCGTGTGCTCCACCGAAGCGAGCCGGTCCACGCGGAAGGTGCGCCAGTCGTCCTTGTCGAGGTCCCAGCACAGCAGGTACCAGTGGCGGTCGGCGGGTGCGAGCGCGTGCGGCTCGACCCTCCGCCGGGTCACCTCGCCCGAGGCTGCCGTATACGTGAACCGCACGCGCTCGTGGTCGCGGCACGCCAGCGCCAGCTCGCCCAGCACGTCGCTCGACACCGCGGCCCCGGCGTTAAGCCCGGCGGGCTGCACAGACTCGACCAGCGCCGTCACGCGCCGCCGCAGCGGCGCGGGCAGCACCTGCTCGAGCTTCGCGAGCGCGGTGATCGTGGTCTCAGGACCCGAGGCGAGCCGCTGGGATGCCGCCACCCGCAGCCCGATCGCCATCGCCACGGCCTCTTCGTCGGTGAGCAGCAGCGGAGGCACGGCGCTTCCGGCCTCGAGGCGGTAACCGCCCGCGGCACCCGGCGTGGACTCGATGCGGTAGCCCAGGTCGCGCAGCCGCTCCACATCGCGGCGCACCGTGCGCTCGGTGACGCCCATGCGGCTGGCGAGCTCCGACCCCGGCCAGTGCCGATGGGTCTGGAGCAGGTTGAGCAGAGACAGCGCTCGAGTGGTCGTGTCGGACATGAGTCAAGATTGCCCTAGATTGCGGACGGGATGTGTCCGCATTGGACCCTAGCTTGGTCGCATGACGAACGAACCGATCATCGAGGCGCAGGGTCTGACCAAGCGCTTCAGCGTCAAGAAGAAGACCGTCGAGGCGGTCACCGACCTCACGTTCCAGGTCGCACGCGGCGAGCTCGTCGCGTTCCTGGGACCCAACGGCGCAGGCAAGTCGACCAGCCTGCGCATGCTCACCACCCTCATTCCGCCGACGGCGGGCACGGCGAAGGTCGTCGGCTTCGACATCCTGAGGCGCCCCGCCGACGTGCGCGCCCGCATCGGCTATGTCGGCCAGCTCACGAGCGGCAGCTTCTCGCAGCGCGCACGCGACGAGCTGCTGAGCCAAGGCGCGTTCTACGGCATGTCGAAGGCGGCCTCCCGCAAGCGGGCCGACGAGCTGATCGAGTCGCTCGACCTGTCGGGCTTCGCGAACCGCTCGGTGCAGCAGCTGTCGGGCGGGCAGAAGCGCCGCCTCGATGTGGCCCTCGGACTCATGCACGCGCCGCCGCTCATCTTCCTCGATGAGCCGTCGACGGGCCTCGACCCGCAGAGCCGCGCGAACCTGTGGCAGCACATCCTCGACCTGCGCGCCAGGTACGGCACGACGGTCTTCCTCACCACGCACTACCTCGAGGAGGCCGACCGCTACGCCGAGCGCGTCATGGTCATGGACAAGGGCCGCGTCATCGCCGACGACACCGCGACGCGGCTGAAGGCCAACCTCGCGGGCGACCTGCTCACCTTCGGGTTCGCCACGACGACGGATGCCGAGGCCGCCGTCGCCGTGATCCAGCGGCTGACCGATCGCGAGGTGCGGAGGGAAGAGGCATCCGTCGCCCTTACCGCGCCCGAGGGCGACGCGCTGCTGCCGTCCGCGGTGCGGGCGCTCGACGCCGCGGGCCTCAGCGTGCGGACCGCGACCGGGGTGCCGCCGACGCTCGACGACGTGTTCCTCGCGCTCACCGGACGCACCCTGCGCGAGGCCGGCGAGGGCGAGCCGGTCGAAGAAGGAGAGAACGCGGATGCCGAGGGCACGGCATCCGCCCCCGCCAAGGCGGCCGAGAAGGCAGGAGCGACGCGATGACCGTCCAGACAGACACCACCCGCCCCGACACCGTCGTGCGGCCGAACCCCGCGCGCGACACGTGGAACGTGCTCACGCGGGAGCTCAAGCCGGTCGTGCGCGACCCGTTCTCGCTCATCTTCAGCCTCGTGCAGCCGCTGGTGTTCCTCGGGCTGTTCGCGCCGCTGCTGGTGGGGACGTCGGGCCAGCCGGTGGCGGAGACCCTGCAGTGGTTCGTGCCCGGTGTGCTCGTGATGATCGTGCTGTTCGGCACCGGCGCGACCGGGTCGAACCTGCAGTACGAGATGATGACCGGCTCGCACGAGCGCACGCTCGTCGCACCTCTCGCCCGCTCGTCGCTGCTGGTCGGCCGCGCGCTGAAGGAGATCGCGCCGATCGTCGTGCAGGCGCTGATCATCGTGCTGATCGCGTGGCCGTTCGGATTCTCGGTCAACGTGCCCGGGCTCGTTGCCGGGCTCGCACTGCTCGCCGTGTTCGGCGTCGGCCTCGGCTCGCTCTCGTACACGCTCGCGCTCAAGACCAAAGACCGCGAGTGGCTGTTCTGGGGCGTGCAGCAGACGCTGATCTTCCCGCTGCTGATCCTGTCGGGCATGCTGCTGCCGCTCGACGAGGGCCCTGCCTGGATGCAGGCCGTCGCGACCGTCAACCCGGTGAACTGGGTGGTGCAGGCCGAGCGCGCGCTGCTGGGCGGAGACCTCGGCGCGATCGAGGTGCTGTGGGGCTGGGTCGCCGCGATCGTGCTCGCGCTGCTGGGCCTCTGGGCCGGCATCCGCGCGATGCGCAAGAGCAGCTGACACCCGAGCCCGGGACGGAATGGCGAGAGGGTGGGTTTGCGCACGCGCAGCGTGTGCGCAAACCCGCCCTCTCGCGACTTCACGAACCCGCTCTTTCAGTGATTCCGAGGGTGTGCGGGGGCGGGCATGAGCGCACCTAGGATCAGAGGATGACGACGGCGACACGGCGAGGCATCCTCGCTGTCGTCACGGCCCTGATCCTGCTCGCACTCGGGGTCGGCGTCAGCGTCGTCGTGGGCGACGCCCTGGGCATCCGCACCGAGCCGGCGACGCCGATGCAGTCGGTCGAGACGTCGGTCGCGGAGGTGACGGATGCCGTGCCCCCACCCTCGATCGTGTCGCTCGACGTGCCCACGACCGAACGTGTCGGGGTCGCGGTCGACGAGCTGCTCGACGCGGTCGCCGATGCGGCGGAGCGCGAGGGAGAGGCATCCCTCACCGTCACTCTGCTGCCGACGCTGCACCCCGAGACGAGCGACGCATACACGCTCGAGGGCGACGCGACGGCGCTGCGGGTCGCGGCCCTGTCGGAGAACGGCGCGACCCGCGCCGTCTACGACCTCGCGGCGGCCGTGCGGGCCGGTGACCCTCTCACCGACCTGATCGGGCAGCACGAGGCGTCGCGCCTGCCGCTGCGCATGACCGACCTCGGAGCTGTCGGCGTCACGCCCGATCCCGCCGAGTGGGAGGCGGGCACCGACTACTCGCACGCGTCGAAGGCGTTCGCCGACGTGTTCCAGCCCGAAGCGCCGTACATCGACGAAGCCGCGCTCGCCGAGGCCTACCGCGACTACGACGGCTTCTTGCGGCACTCGCTCGCCGACGGGTTCAACGCGGTCGCGTTCCCCGGGTTCGTCGAGTTCGTGACCTTCGACGAGGCGCCCGGAGGCCCGGTCTACGCCGACGGCGACGACCAGCGCGACGGTGCTGATCGAGAGCGCGCCCTCGCACTGCGAGAGGCGTTCGCGCCGTTCTGGGAGCGCGCCGACGAGCTCGGCATGAAGGTGTTCCTGCGCACCGACATGCTCGCCCTCACCGGTCCGCTCGAGCGCCACCTGATCGACCGCTACGGCTCGCTCGACACCGAGAGCCCGGAGTTCTGGGAGACCTACACCGCCGGCCTCGACGAGCTCTACGACGCGGTGCCCGCCCTCGACGGCGTGCTCATCCGCATCGGCGAGGCCGGGCCCGTGTACGACGTGGGCGGCTGGGACTACTACTCCGCGCTCGAGGTGACCACGGTCGACGCCGTGCGCGCGATGCTCGAAGCGTTCACGGGTCAGGCCGAGGCATCCGATCGCGAAGTCATCTTCCGCACGTGGTCGGTCGGCGTCGGAGCCGTCGGCGACATGCACACCAACGCCGAGTCGTACGAGGCCGTGCTCGGCGGAATCGACTCGCCGGCGCTCATCGTGTCGACGAAGTACACGCTCGGCGACTTCTACACGTGGCTGCCGCTCAACGACACGCTCGAACAGGGTGAGCAGCGCCGGATCGTCGAGTTCCAGAGCCGCCGCGAGTTCGAGAACTACGGCGCGTTCGCCAACGACCTCGGCGCCGAGTACCAGTGGGCGCTGCAGCAGCTGCTCGCCGCGAACGACCGCATCGAGGGCGTGTGGGTATGGACCCAGGATGGCGGCCCCTGGCGTGCCGGACCCATGACCCTGTACCTCAAGGCCGGGTTCTGGCAGCTGTACGAGCTGAACACGCAGCTCGCGGCGGCACTGGCGCGGGATCCCCAGACCGACGTCGCGGCCGTGACCGCGGCGTGGGCCCGCGAGTGGTTCTCCGACGACCCCGCGACGGTCGAGGCGATCGCGTCGGCGATGGCCCAGTCGCGCGAGGCGATCGCGCAGGGCATGTACGTCCAGCCGTTCGCCGAGCAGCGCGTGTTCGCGATCGGCCTCGAGCCGCCGCCTATGATGTGGATCTTCGAGTGGGACATCCTCACCGGCGACTCGGCCGTCCTCGATGTGATGTACGCGATCGCCCGGGACTCCACGGGCGGGGTCGAGGGCGCGATCTCCGGCGGAGCCGAGGCGGTCGCCGCGGCAGAGGCCATGCGCGAGACGGTGGCGGCGACGGATGCCTCGACCTGGCGCTCGCCCGAGCTGCGCGAGGCCTTCATGGCCACCCTCGACTACCAGGTCGACACGCTGCGGCTGCTCGACGCATACCGCGCGATGATCCTGCACCAGGGGGAGTGGCACGACACCCTCTCACCCGACGCCTATGCCGCGTGGGACGCCGACCGCGCCGCGTACCAGGCGCTCGCCGCGGAGCACCTCGAGGCGTACGAGGGAGACGTCGACCACCCGGCGTTCAACCTCACCGCCGCGGAGCTGGGCGTCGAGCGCGCCGAGCGCGACCTGGCCATGGCGTGGCTCGCGCGCGTGCTGCTCGGCCTCGCCCTCGCCTGGGTCGTGATCGGCATGCTCGCCGCG
>NZ_RRYE01000439.1 GCF_004010105.1 Microbacterium sp. CPCC 204701 | reverse complement strand
CGCCTGCGCCTCACCGTGCGCGGCCGCCGCGTGCTCGCATCGCTCGCGGCCCTGCCCGCGACCATCGCGCTCGCCTTCGCGATCATCGGCGGCGGCGCAGCGCTCGCATCGCGCGACGAAGGTGCGCCTGCCGGCACGTTCGCCACGATCACGGTGGCGCCCGGCGACTCCCTCTGGTCGATCGCCGAGGAGGTCGCGCCGGCGCACGACCCGCGCGATGTCGTCGACGAGCTCGTGCGGCTCAACGCACTCGAGGGCGCGGCCGTGTGGGCAGGTCAGCGCCTTTCGATTCCGGCCGGGTACGACCGGCAGCCCTGACGTCGTGGAACGTCACGAGCCGCCGGCGAGCGGTACCGCGCCCGTAACATAGGAGGGGTGAGTCCCCGCCTCGAAGACCTTCCCCTGCGCGCCGATCTCCGCGGGCAGAAGCCGTACGGAGCCCCGCAGGCAGCCCTTCCCGTCGCGCTGAACGTCAACGAGAACACCCATCCCGTGCCGCAGGCCGTCGCCGACGACATCGTGGATTCGATCGCGCTCGCACTGCGTGAGGTCAACCGCTATCCCGACCGCGAGTTCACCGCCCTGCGCGAGGGGTTCGCCGACTACCTCGGGCACGGGCTCGGTCGCGATCAGATCTGGGCCGCGAACGGCTCCAACGAAGTGCTCCAGCACATCCTCCAGGCGTTCGCGGGCCCCGGCCGCAGCGCGTTCGGCTTCGCGCCGACCTACTCGATGTACCCGCTGCTCACACGGGGCACCGGCGCGGAATGGATCGCCGGCACCCGTGCCCCCGACTACACGATCGAGGCGGCGCACGCCGCGTTCCAGGTGGCCGAGGCGTCGCCGGACGTGGTCTTCCTGTGCTCGCCCAACAACCCGACGGGCACGCCGGTCGGCCTCGACGTCGTCGAAGCGGTCTACGACGCGACCGACGGCATCGTCGTCGTCGACGAGGCGTATTTCGAGTTCGCGCCGCGCGACCAGGACTCGGCGCTGACGCTGCTGGCGGGCCGCGAGCGGCTCGCCGTGTCGCGCACCATGAGCAAGGCGTTCGCTTTCGCTGGCGCCCGCGTGGGGTACCTCGCCGCCGATCCCGCCCTCATCGACGCGCTCCGCCTCGTGCGACTGCCGTATCACCTGAGCGCGCTCACCCAGGCGGCCGCCGGTGCCGCCCTGCGTCACGCGCCGGTGATGCTGCGGATGGTGGAGGAGATCGTCGTGCAGCGCAACCGCATCGCCGCCACGGTGGAGGCGCTCGGGTACACCGCGCGTGACTCGTGGACGAACTTCCTGCTCTTCGGGGGAGTCGACGATCCGGCCACGACGTGGCAGCGGCTCTACGACCGCGGCGTGCTCATCCGGGACGTCGGCATCCCGCACCACCTGCGAGTCACGGCGGGCACCGAACACGAGACCACCGCCTTCCTCGACGCGCTGGCCTCGGTAGGATCGGCCCCATGACCGCTGCACCCCGCACGGCGTCGCTGCGACGCGCGACGAGCGAATCCACCGTCGAGCTCGATCTCGACCTCGACGGCTCGGGGCGCAGCCGCATCGACACCACCGTGCCGTTCCTCGATCACCTGCTGACCGCTTTCGCGAAGCACTCGCTCACCGATCTCACGGTGCGCGCGTCGGGCGATACCGACATCGACGCCCACCACACCGTGGAAGACATCTCGATCGTGCTCGGCCAGGCGATCCGCGAGGCCCTCGGCGACAAGTCGGGCATCTCACGGTACGGCGACGCTCTCGTCCCCCTCGACGAGGCGCTCGCGCAGGCCGTGGTCGACATCAGCGGGCGTCCGTACCTGGTTCACAGCGGCGAACCCGCCGGATTCGAGCACCACCTCATCGGCGGGCACTTCACCGGCTCGCTCGTGCGCCACACGTTCGAGGCGATCTCGTTCAACGCCGCGCTCACCGTCCACGTCCGGGTCCTGTCGGGCCGCGACCCGCACCACATCGCCGAGGCCGAGTACAAGGCGTTCGCGCGGGCCTTCCGACAGGCGAAGACTCTCGACCCGCTGATCGAGGGCATCCCCAGCACGAAGGGCGCTCTGTGACCGAGGCTGCGAGGCTTCGTGACGCGGACGAGGTGCGGCCGCTGGTCGCGGTCCTCGATTACGGCTCGGGCAACGTCCACTCCGCGGTCAAGGCGCTCGCAGCGGCCGGCGCCGATGCGCGCCTCACGTCCGACCGCGGCCTCGTGCTGGACGCGGACGGGCTGGTGGTGCCCGGCGTCGGCGCGTTCCGTGCCGTCGCCGATGCGCTGCGCGCGAGCCGCGGCGACGAG
>NZ_RRYE01000438.1 GCF_004010105.1 Microbacterium sp. CPCC 204701 | reverse complement strand
GGATGGTCGTGACGCTCATCGCGATCCCGCTCGTGCCCATCGTGGCCGTCGTCGCCGCGGGCGGCATCTGGTTCGCGAGCAACTCCGCGCGCGCGACGCCCCCCGCTGCGGGAACCGTCGAGTTCAGCCGTCCGCTGGCCGTGCCGCCGCTCGCTCCGTCACGGGTCGAGGACGGCGTGCGTGTTTTCGAGCTCTCCGCCGACGAGGCGGCGACGACGTTCGAGGACGGACGCTCCACCCCGACCCTCGGCTACAACGGCTCCTACCTCGGTCCGACCCTTGTGGCCTCACGCGGTGAGCAGGTGCGCGTCCATGTCGCCAACCGCCTCGACCGGGCGACCACGGTCCACTGGCACGGCATGCACCTGCCCGCGGCGATGGACGGCGGCCCGCATGCGCCGATCGCTCCTGGAGCGACGTGGCACCCCGGGTGGGAGGTCGATCAGCCTGCGGCGACGCTCTGGTACCACCCGCACCTGCACGCACTCACGCGCGAGCAGGTCGACGCGGGCCTCGCGGGCATGTTCCTGCTGCGCGACGAGGAGGAGGCGTCGCTCTCGCTCCCTCGGCAATACGGCGTCGACGACATCCCGGTGATCGTCCAGGACCGCTCGTTCAACGCCGACGGCTCATTCGCCGGAAGCATCGGCATGCAGTTCGACGGCGTGCTCGGCGACACGATCCTCGTCAACGGGACCGTGGCACCGTACCTCGATGTGACCACCGAACGCGTCCGCCTCCGGCTGCTCAACGGATCGAGCGCGCGCATGTACGACTTCGGGCTCGCCGATGGCCGTGAGTTCGACCTGATCGCCAGCGACGGCGGACTCCTCGCGGAGCCGGTCGCGTCGACGAGCGTCCCCCTCTCTCCTGGCGAGCGGGCAGAGATCGTCGTGACCGTTGAGCCCGGTGAACGCGTCGCGCTGCGGTCGAACCCTCCCGACCCGGCGCTGCATGCCGGCTCGGCGAGCTTCGACGTGCTCGAGCTGCGGGCAACGGCATCCCTCGCTCCCCGTCCGGAGGTACCGGCGGAACTGGCCTCCCTGCCCGCGGCGGATGCGGGGGATGCCGTCGCGGAGCGCTCGTTCGTCATGTCGGGGCACAACATCAACGACCGGCAGATGGACCGCGGACGCGCCGACTTCACGGCCACCGTCGACACCAGCGAGGTGTGGACGGTGCGCAACGAGAACCCGTTGCCCCACTCGTTCCACGTCCACGACACGCAGTTCCGCGTGCTGTCGGTCGACGGATCCCCGCCGCCGGCACGCCTCGCCGGGCTCAAAGACACGATCGCGCTCGAGTGGAGCCGCGACTACCGCATCCTCGTGCGGTTCGAGGACTACGCCGACCCGACCACGCCGTACATGTACCACTGCCATCTGCTGTGGCACGAAGACCAGGGCATGATGGGACAGTTCCTGGTCGTCGCACCGGGCCAGCGGCCCGAACTGAAGCGTCCCGAGGGAGACTCCGATGACCACCACGACCACTGAGACCGCCCGCGGCGCGGAACCGGCCCTTCCGCCGGAGAGGGGAGGCTTCTGGGCGTCGTACGGGCGGTGGTGGCTGCATGCGCCGGGCAGCGCCCTGTACCTGATCGCCGTGTTCGTCCTCGCGATGCTGTCGCTCAGCATCCTCGCGTCGCTCTTCTGGACGAGCGTGGGACTGCTCATCCTCGTGATCGGCCTTCCGCTGCTGGTCGGGACGCTGTTCGTCGCCCGCGGATTCGGCGTCGCGGACCGATTCCTGCTGCTCGTCACCGGCCTGCCCGAGATCGCCGAGCCGGAGTGGAACCGCGACAAGACCGACGCCGGCGGCTTCTGGGCCACCCTCCTGCGTCCGGTGCGCAACGCGCACTACTGGGTGTACCTCGTGCACGGCGTGATCGTGACGCCCATCATCAGCACCATCTCGTTCGCGCTGACGACCGTGTGGCTGAGCGTCGGACTCGGCGGGCTCACGTACTGGTTCTGGGGGGTCTTCCTCCCGCGCAATCGGGAGGGCGACGGCTCCGGCGGGGAATGGGGCCACTACGTCGCGGACGCGCTGCCGTGGATGTTCGGCGGATGGTCGAGCTGGGCCGTGGAGGTCGTGCTGTACCTGGTGGCCGGCATCCTCTTCACGTTCACGATGCCGTGGGTCCTCGGCGGTCTCGCCCGGGCGCACCATGCGATCGCGCAGGGCATGCTCGGTCGCTGGAGCTCCGACCGGCTCGCCGCAGAGGTGCGCGCAGAGGCCGCCGCGCGCGGCGCCGCCGTGCACGCCGAGGACGTGGCGCTGCGCCGGCTCGAGCG
>NZ_RRYE01000437.1 GCF_004010105.1 Microbacterium sp. CPCC 204701 | reverse complement strand
CGGACGCGCACGAGGCGCGCGTACTGCTCGAACGCCGTCACGCCGCTGGCCCCGAAGCCGAGGTCGACAACGAGCGGTTCGGCCGCCCGCCGCAGCGCCGGGTGGCGCGCGATCCACCGGTCCACGCGGCGCAGCCGGTTCGCACCCGTCGTCCCACGGGTGATCTGGCCGACCACCCGCCCGGGGCCGGAGCGCGCAGAAGCCATGCCCCTATCGTCGCACCGAAGGGGCAGGGGCCACGCGCGGATATCATGGGGCGCATGACCGCGCCCTATACGCTGATCTTGCTCCGACACGGCCAGAGCGAGTGGAACAAGACCAACCAGTTCACCGGCTGGGTGGATGTCCGCCTCACCGACCAGGGCAAGGCCGAGGCCCAGCGCGGCGGCGAGCTGCTCGCAGAGTCCGGCATCCTGCCCGATGTGCTCCACACGTCCGTGCTCAGCCGCGCGATCCAGACCGCCGACATCGCCCTCGACGCGGCCGACCGGCTCTGGATCCCCGTGAAGCGCTCGTGGCGCCTCAACGAGCGCCACTACGGCGCTCTGCAGGGCAAGGACAAGGCGCAGACGCTCGAGGAGTTCGGCCAGGAGCAGTTCATGCTCTGGCGCCGTTCGTTCGACGTTCCGCCGCCGGCGCTTCCCGCCGACGACCAGTACAGCCAGGTGGGCGACCCGCGCTACGAGGGAATCGACGGCCAGGTGCCAGACACCGAGTCACTCAAGATCGTGATCGACCGGATGCTGCCGTACTGGCGCGAAGAGATCGTTCCCGACCTGAAGGCCGGCAAGACGGTGCTCGTGACGGCCCACGGCAACTCGCTCCGCGGCCTCGTGAAGCACCTCGACGGCATCAGCGACGCCGACATCGCCGAGCTCAACATCCCCACCGGCATCCCGCTCGTCTACCGCCTCGACGAGGACCTCAAGCCCGTCGGCGCGGGGGAGTATCTCGACCCTGAGGCCGCCGCTGCCGGCGCCGCTGCCGTGGCCAATCAGGGCAAGGCCTGACGCGCCGCGCTCGAACACGAGACGAGCGGATGCCTCTTCGGAGGCATCCGCTCGTCTGGTGTGTGCGCGGTCACTCCTGCGGCGAGACGATCGGGATCGCGTCGGTCGCGGCGGTCCATTCGCCCGTGGACAGGTAGAGGACCTTCTTGGCCACCGACACGGCGTGGTCGGCGAAGCGCTCGTGGTAGCGGCTGGCCAGCGTGGCGTCGACCGTCGCGGACGCCTCGCCCTGCCAGCTGTCGCTGAGCACCTTCTCGAACACCGACAGGTGCAGCTCGTCGAGCTGATCGTCAGCGTTGCGGATCGGATCGATGAAGGCCAGATCCTGGGTGCGCAGCAGCTCGGCGAGCTGGCGTGCGGCCTCGACGTCGAGCTGGCCCATCTTGAGGAACGTCGACTTCAGACCCTTCGGGATGGCCCGCTCGGGGAAGCGCATGCGCGTGAGCTGGGCGATGTGCTCCGCGATGTCGCCCATGCGCTCGAGCGACGCGCTCATGCGCAGCGCGCTCACGACGATGCGCAGGTCGCGAGCGACCGGCTGCTGCCGCGCGAGGATCTCGATCGCCAGCTCGTCGAGCGCGATCGCCTTCTCGTCGATGACGGCGTCGGCCTCGATGACGTCCTCCGCGAGCGCCACGTCGCTCGTGCCGAAGGCGCGCGTCGCCTTGTCGATGGCGATCGTGACCAGCTCGGCGATCTCGACGAGACGGCCCTGCACGTCCTCGAGGGACTGGTGGAAGACTTCGCGCATTGGACGCACCTTTCCTGGTTTCGGGCAGGCATCGCCCCGGGCCCCGCGATTCTCGTCATCGAAGGTTAACGAACGGTGCCTCCCCGGTGAATAGTAGTCCGCGCCGCATCGGGGCTCCTCGGACGCGGCGGGAGCCGCGCGCGGCGTGCCCTTACGCTGTGTGCATGGATACGACGCAGCTCGCGCTGCTCGCCCTTCTCGCGGGGGTGATCATCGGCAGCTCGATCTCGGCGGTCATCGTCGCGTCTCTGCGCGCACGCGACCGTGCACGGGCCGATACCTCGCTGCACGTACCCGAAGGCGTGCGAGAGGTGCTGCACGGCATGGACGATGCGGCCGTGGTCGTGGACGCCTCGTTCACGGTGCTGGCCGCGTCGGCCGCCGCGACCCCGTTCGACCTCATCGAAGGCAGCACGCTGCCCACCGAGGGACTGCGGGTTGTGGCCCGTCGCGTCCGGTCGGCCGAGGCGGCGACGACCGAGACCATGCGCCTGCGCCGCGGCGCGCCGCCCGCCGAGCCGCGGCTGGTCGTCGTGCGGG
>NZ_RRYE01000436.1 GCF_004010105.1 Microbacterium sp. CPCC 204701 | reverse complement strand
CGGCGCCGAACCGGTCGAGATCGTGGCGCCTCGCGCGTCGAAGGCGTTCGACATGAGGGTCGTGGTGCCGATCGGCGACATGCTGAATCCGCCGCCCCCGCCGAGCCCGTACGCGAGCGGCGAGACGGATGCCTCAGCCCCCGCCGCCGAGCCCGACGAAGCGGTCGACGAGGACTGGTTCGCCGACGGCCCTTCGGCACGCTCAGGGACCGCGGCGGGCTCGGACGCCGGGAGGCGGGCGCCCGGCGCCGGCGAGACCGAGATCACGGGTTCGGTGTGGCCGCACGTCGAGGAGGCGATCGTCGATCGGATCCTGCAGCACCGCTCCACGATCGTCTTCTGCAACTCCCGGAGGCTGGCCGAGCGGTTGACCGGTCGGCTCAACGAGATCTACTCCGAGCGGCTGGGGCTCGACCTGCCGGAGCCGACAGTCCCCGCCGCGATGATGGCACAGGCCGGTGCGACGGCGGGCGCCGAGCCGGTGCTCGCGAAGGCGCACCACGGATCGGTGTCGAAGGAGCAGCGGGCGCAGGTCGAGGAGGAGCTGAAGTCCGGTGCGCTGCGGTGCGTCGTGGCGACCTCGAGCCTCGAGCTCGGCATCGACATGGGCGCCGTCGACCTGGTGATCCAGGTCGAGGCTCCGCCGAGCGCCGCCTCGGGGCTTCAGCGGATCGGCCGCGCCGGGCACCAGGTGGGCGAGGTGAGCCGTGCCGCCCTGTTCCCGAAGCATCGCGGCGACGTGCTGCACACCGCGATCGTGACGGAGCGCATGCTGGCGGGCCAGATCGAGGCGATCGCGGTCCCCCAGAACCCGCTCGACATCCTGGCGCAGCACACGGTGGCGGCCGCATCCATCGGGCCGGTCGATGTCGAGGGCTGGTACGAGACGCTCAAGCGCAGCGCTCCGTTCCGCTCGCTGCCGCGCTCGGCGTACGAGGCGACGCTCGACCTCATCGCCGGCCGGTTCCCCTCTGACGAGTTCGCCGAGCTGCGGCCGCGCGTCGTGTGGGACCGCGACCTCGGCGTGCTCACCGGCCGGCCGGGTTCACAGCACATCGCGGTCACGAGCGGGGGCACGATCCCCGACCGAGGGCTCTTCGGCGTCTTCGTCGCGGGCGAGTCGCAGAACGCGCGCGTCGGCGAGCTCGACGAGGAGATGGTGTACGAGTCCCGCGTCAATGACGTGTTCACCCTCGGCACGACGAGCTGGCGCATCGTCGAGATCACCCACGATCGCGTCAACGTCGTGCCGGCGTTCGGGCAGCCCGGCAAGGTGCCGTTCTGGCACGGCGACGGCATCGGGCGGCCCGCCGAGCTCGGCGAGGCGCTCGGCAGGTTCTCGCGCGAAGTGTCGACCGCGAAGCCCGACCAGGCCGAGGCGCGACTGCGCGAGGCGGGGCTCGACGACTACGCGCGCGACAACCTGCTCGCCTACCTCGCCGAGCAGCGCGAGGCCACCGGCACGCTTCCGACCGACCGGCAGCTCACTGTCGAGCGCGGCCGCGACGAGGTCGGCGACTGGCGCGTCATCCTGCATTCCCCCTACGGCATGCAGGTGCACGCGCCGTGGGCGCTGGCCGTGAACGCGCGCATCCGCGAGCGGCTCGGCGTCGACGGGTCGGCGGTCGCGAGCGACGACGGCATCATCGCGCGGGTCCCCGACGCCGCGGCCGAGCCTCCCGGGGCCGACCTGTTCGTCTTCGATCCGGATGAGCTCGACCAGCTCGTGACCGAGGAGGTCGGCGGATCCGCGCTGTTCGCCTCGAGGTTCCGCGAGTGCGCGGCACGCGCGCTCCTCATGCCGCGCCGCAACCCCGGCAAGCGCACGCCCCTGTGGCAGCAGCGCCAGCGGTCCGCGCAGCTGCTCGAGGTCGCTCGGCGGTACCCCACGTTCCCGATCATCCTCGAGACGCTGCGCGAGGTGCTGCAGGACGTCTACGACGTGCCGTCGCTGCTGCGACTCATGCGCGGCATCGTCGACCGCCGCATCCGCCTCATCGAGACCGAGCCGGCGCAGCCGTCGCCGTTCGCGCGCGACCTGCTGTTCGGGTACGTCGGCGCCTTCATGTACGAGGGCGACTCCCCGCTCGCCGAGCGGCGGGCCGCCGCCCTGTCGGTCGATCCGGCGCTGCTGGGAGAGCTGCTCGGCAAGGTCGAGATGCGCGAGCTGCTCGATCCCGACGTCATCGCGCAGTTCGAGCGCGAGGCGCAGCGGCTCGACCCCGACCGCCGTGCGCGCGGGCTCGAAGGCGTCGCCGACCTGCTGCGCCTGCTGGGTCCGCTCGACGCCGGCGAGGTCGGCG
>NZ_RRYE01000435.1 GCF_004010105.1 Microbacterium sp. CPCC 204701 | reverse complement strand
CGGGCGAGGTCACGCGCGCGGGCGACGAGCGAATCGACGTAGCGGCGGCGGCCGCCGACCGACACGCCGATCAGCATCGCGACGAGCGCGAACAGCACCGCGAGCACCGCCGAGGTGATCCGACCCGCAAGCGTGACGTCGTTCGCAGTGCTCACGACGTTGGAGACCACGCTGGCCGCGGCGGCGATGCCGAAGCCGAGCCACACGGTGCGGCCGACCGCGTACGCGCCGAGGGCGTACAGCGCGGCGACAAGCGGCAGAACGCCGCCGCCGCTCATGGGCGAGGGCAGCACCGAGACGACGGATGCCACGATCACCGGCAGCAGCGGCCATCTCCGTCGCCACAGCAGCGACACCGACGCCCCGGCTGCTGCGGCGACGAGGCCCGCCGCCGCCCACCACGGCACCTGGGCGAGTGGACCGATCGCGACGCTCGCGATGAGCGCCGGGAGCCCGGTGGCGACCACGACCAGGATGTCGACGAGCCGAGGATGCGCCGCCCAGAACCGGCGGAGGACCCCGGGCGGGCGCGGGAGCGCGAGCTCCGGCGCCTCCTGCGAAGCCTCGGTCGCCCGTTCCGGGATGCGCCGATCCCCGGCTCTCTCGATCGGGGAGCCGGGGATCGGAGACGCACCGGTCATACAGCGACCCTATGCGTCGCGCCTGACGACCACCGCCGCGGCGCCCACCATCGCGACGGCCGGCCACGCGATGGTCACGAGCAGATCGCGCCAGAAGTCGGCGTCCATCGCCTGTGCGGCGGCCAGGCCCGGGCCTGACGACGCGAGCGTGTAGAGGCTCACCTCCTGCACCCACTCCACCGGGATCGCGCCGAGCACCATCGGCACCACCAGCAGCAGGCCGAGCACGATCGCGATCGCCCCCGCTCCGGCCCGCACGATCGCGCCCACCGCGAGCGCGAAGACGCTCAGCAGCGCCAGGAACAGCGCGCCGCCGAGGATCGGCAGCGCCACCTCCGTGCCGAACTCGGTGAACTCGACCGGCTGCCCCATGCTCGCGAACGTCAGCGAGCCGGTGACCGTGGCCGCCACGATGATCGCGAGGCCGACGACGAACGCGGTCGAGAAGAGCACCGTCGCCTTCGCGAAGAGCGCGGGCAGGCGCGTCGGCACGGCGGCGAAGGTCGACCGGATCATGCCGGTGCTGTACTCGCCCGTGATGAAGATCGCGCCCAGCACGCCGAAGACGAGCTGTGTCAGGAAGATTCCGAACGTGCCGAGCTGGCCGACCGTGACGTTCATCGCGAGTTCGTCGGGCCCGGCGATGCTGCCGATCGCGAGGGCCGCGAGCAGGCTGATGCCCACTGACAGCACGAACGCCGCGCCGAGCGACCAGTAGGTCGAGCGCAGGGTCCAGAACTTGATCCACTCCGAGCGCAGCACGCCGCCGAATGCGACGTCGCGGCCGATCCGGGTGCGGGTGAGGGTCGTGGCGGTCATCGTGTGGTCTCCGTCCGGTACTCGACGGCGTCGACGGTGAGGGCCATGTAGGCCTCCTCCAGCGACGCGCGCTGCGGGGTCAGTTCGTGAAGGGGGATGCCGGAGCCGACAGCGAGCTCGGCGATCCGGGCCGCGGCGAGGCCGGTGACCTCGGCGAGGTCCTGTTCGAGCGCGACGACGGTCGCACCCTCGGCCTGGAGCAGCGGGCCGAGTGCCGCGGCATCCGTCACCCGCACCCGCACGGTCTGTCGCGACGCGCCATCGACCAGCTCGCCGATCGGCGTGTGCGCGAGCACGCGGCCACGGCCGAGCACGATGACGTCGTCGGCCGTCTGCGCCATCTCGCTCATCAGGTGCGACGAGAGGAAGATGGTCCGCCCCTCGGCGGCGAGCGCGCGCACCAACTGGCGCACCCACAGCACGCCCTCGGGGTCGAGGCCGTTGACCGGCTCGTCGAGGATGAGCGTGTGCGGGTCGCCGAGGAGCGCCGCCGCGATGCCGAGGCGCTGCCCCATGCCGAGCGAGAAGCCGCCGACCCGGCGATCGGCGACCGATCCGAGCCCGGTGAGGTCGATCACCGCCTGCACGCGGGAGTTCGGGATGCCGTGGGTCGCGGCGAGCGCGCGCAGGTGGGCCCGCGCCGACCGGCCCGGGTGCACCGCCTTCGCGTCGAGCAGGACGCCCACCTCGGTGAGGGGCGCCTTCAGCTCGCGGTAAGGGCGGCCGTCGACGGTCGCGGCGCCCGCGTCGGGGCGGTCGAGGCCCACGATCATGCGCATCGTGGTGGACTTGCCGGCGCCGTTCGGGCCGAGGAAGCCCGTCACGGCGCCGGGGCGCACCTCGAAGCTGATGTCGTC
>NZ_RRYE01000434.1 GCF_004010105.1 Microbacterium sp. CPCC 204701 | reverse complement strand
CGCGATGCTGGCGCACGAGACCCGGGCCGCGGTCGCAGCGGCGGAGGGGCGGGAGGGCGACTGCCGGCGGCACGCGGCGAGGGGTCTCGACGCGCTCGCCCGGATGCAGAGCGCTTTCGGGAGCCTCGACCTTCAGACCAGCTCCGCCATGCGAGCGGGCGGGCTGCTCACAGAAGGACTCTCCTCCGCGCTCCGCTCCGACCGGCCGGACGTGATCTTCGACTGGTCGGAGCGCGCCCGTCTGATGAGTCAGCATGTTGTGCCGCTTCGCCCCCCGCGGGACGAGGATCTGGCTGCGGACCTCGCAGAGCTGCGGACCATCCGGGCCGCGGCCGGCGATGACGGCTGGCTCGCTGATCCCCGTGCGCATACCCTCGAGCGACGGATCCGGGACCGGCAGTGGGCCTCGACAGCGGCCGGCGGGGCGACCGGCAGGATCGCGATGACCGACGCTTTCGACGCCCTGGGTGCGGGGGAGGCGCTTGTCGCCTATGTCTTCGACGGCAGTCGGCTGGTCGCGCTCACGCTGTCCGAAGGCTCCGCCGTGGTCGCCGAGCTGTCGTGGAAGGACGTCAGAGACCTGCTCACCGGCCTCCGCGCAGACCTCGACGTGGCGGCCCGGGTGACGTCCGGACCGATGTCCACCCTCGTGCGCGACAGCTTGCGCGCGCGCGTCGAACGCCTGTCCACTTCGCTCGTGGGCCCGGTGCAACCGCTGATCGCGTCCGCACGCCGCATCGTGGTGCTGGCTCCGGGAGTGCTCTCCGGCATCCCCTGGTCGATGCTGCCGATGTTCAGCGGTCGGGCACTGACCGTGCCCGGCTCGGCCTCCGCGTGGGTCGGCAGCCGCGCTCGAGGCGCGTTCCGCTTCGCGTCGGCCGGCTTCGTGATCGGTCCGCGGGTCCCCCGCGCCGCCGAGGAAGTCAGGTCCGCGCGAGGGTGGTGGCCGAACGCGCCGACACTGAGCGGCGGCGCCGCCACGGTGTCGGCGGTCGCGGAGCTGGCCTCCCAGGTCGATGTGCTTCACGCCGCCGGGCACGGCCGCCATGCGGTCGACAACCCGATGTTCTCGGGCATGGAGCTGCTGGACGGCACGCTGTTCGGGTACGACATCGACCTCATCGACGCCGTTCCCGACACCGTCGTGCTGTCGGCCTGTGAGGTCGGACGCTCGTCCGTGCGCTGGGGCGAGGAGGCCGTCGGGATGGCACGAGTGTGGCTCCATGCCGGCACGCGTGCTGTGGTCGCCGCTCCGGTCGTGGTTGCGGATGACGATGCCTGCGAGCTCCTCGGGGCGATGCACGAGGGACTGGCGGCGGGCGTCGGCCCGTCGGAGGCACTGGCTGCGGCATTCGAACGCACCGGCATCGTGGCGCCGTTCCAGGTGCACGGCGCCGGGTTCTGACGAATCCCGCTCGGCTTGTATCAGCGCCGACCTAGGATGCTCCCTCACAGCATGAACGGCTTGCGCCGTCCGGGGCGCTGGGGGCCCGGGACACCGGGACGAGGATCGCATCGGGGACGCGGCCCGGGGGGCGTCGTCTACGCAGCCGTTCCGCGAGGGGATGCCGCAGCGTGGGGACGCGCGGCATCCTCTACGCTCATTTCCGCGACGAGTTCGCGGTGCGCCCGCGCACGATGCCGACGAACGTCTCGACGGCGGGCGTGGTGCGGTCCGAGACCCACGCCAGGGCGACGGTCGAGACGGGGCCCTCGCGCAGCGGCCGGTGCTCGACGTCCTTGCGGTGATGCAGCCGCGCGAGCGACATCGGCACCACCACGATCCCGACGCCGGCGGCCACGGTGGCGATCGCTTCGGCAGTATCGGCCGGCGGATCGAAGCGTGGCTCGGCCGTGCCGGGGATCGGGCCCGCGCGCCCGGAGGCTCCGCGCGGCGCGCCAGCGCCGTGTGGAGCCGGCGTGGCGAGGATGCCGAGCACGTCGTCCTGCGGCACGATCAGCACCTCACCCTCGAGGTCGACGGCTTCGAGCTCGTCGGCGGCCGTCAGGTGCGAGTCCTTCGCGCACACGACGACGGGGACCTCGTCATAGAGCGGGATGACGTGGAGTCCGTCGCCATCGACCGGCAGCCGCACGAGCGCCGCGTCGACCTCGGCGTCGTCGAGTGCCCGCCGCTGGTCGGCGACGGCCAGCGGCACGAGCTCGAGCGCGGTGCGCGGCATCCGTTCCTTCCACACGTCGATCCACCTGCCGGGGGTCGCCCCGGGGATCGCGCCGAGTCGGAACGCGGCCGGCTCGGCGACACCGGACTCGCGAGGATCGGCGGGCGCCGGCCCGGGCGACGGACGAGGTGTGCGCTGCG
>NZ_RRYE01000433.1 GCF_004010105.1 Microbacterium sp. CPCC 204701 | reverse complement strand
GGGCGCGCTGCTCCTCGGGGGTCGCGTACTCCCCGTACTGGGGCCGGGAGCGCGATTCCCCTTCGCCGCGCGAGCGTGCGGCCGAGTCGTGCGCGGCGTCGCTCACGAGCGGCTCCTCCCGCCGAGCGCCCGGTCGTCGCGCTTGCCCGCGGCATCCGTCCGCAGCTCCTTGGGAAGCGAGAACTGCAAGTCCTCCTCGGCGGTGCGCACCTCTTCGACGTCGCGGTAGCCCGCGGCGGCCAGGTCGTCGAGCACCTGCTGCACGAGCACCTCCGGCACCGACGCACCACTCGTGACGCCGACGGTCTGGACGCCCTCGAGCCAGGACTGCTCGACCTCGTCGGCGTAGTCCACGCGATACGCCGCCTTCGCGCCGTGCTCGAGGGCGACCTCGACGAGGCGCACGCTGTTCGACGAGTTCGCGGAGCCGACCACGATCACGAGGTCCGCGTCCTTGGCGACCTTCTTGATCGCGACCTGGCGGTTCTGCGTCGCGTAGCAGATGTCGTCCGAGGGCGGGTCCTGCAGCTGCGGGAAGCGGGTGCGCAGGCGTCGCACCGTCTCCATCGTCTCGTCGACCGAGAGCGTCGTCTGCGACAGCCACACGACCTTCGAGGGATCGCGCACCTTGATCGTGTCGGCCTCGTCGGGCGAGCCCACGATCGTGACGTGATCGGGCGCTTCGCCGGCGGTGCCCTCGACCTCCTCGTGGCCGACGTGGCCGATGAGGAGGATCTCGTAGTCGTCCCGCGCGAACCGCACGGCCTCGCGGTGCACCTTCGTCACGAGCGGGCATGTCGCGTCGATGGCGCGCAGGCCCCGATCGGATGCCGCATCCACGACGGCCGGTGACACCCCGTGCGCGCTGAACACCACGTGCGCGCCCTCGGGCACCTCGTCGACCTCGTCGACGAACACGGCGCCCTTGTGCTCGAGCTCGGTGACGACGTGGATGTTGTGGACGATCTGCTTGCGCACGTACACCGGCGCGCCGAAGCGGTCGAGTGCCTTCTCGACCGCGATGACCGCGCGGTCGACCCCCGCGCAGTATCCGCGCGGGGAGGCCAGCAGCACCTTCTTGTGTCCGGGCACGGCGTTATCCTGGAGTGGCCTGCGCCGCCGTGGGATGCGCGGGACGGGCATGCTCACGGGGGTCGTCCCCAGGGTGCTGGTGCTCACCCGTCGATTCTACGGGCGGCCCCTGGACGCCGGCCCTGTGCCGGCCCACAGCCGCCCAGGCACGAGAGGACCCCATGACGACGTTTCAGGCCGCCGCCATCCCCGGCGAGCCGCCGCCGCCGGACGCGGTGGCGCCGCGCGACTCCACGGCCCAGGCGCCGACGTCTGTGGCACGGCTGGGCGACACCATCCGCGGCTTCATCCAGACCTGGGGCTCGGTGTGGGTCGAGGGCGAGATCACCACCTGGAACCTGCGCGGCGGCAACGTCTTCGGCCGCCTCAAGGACCTCTCGACCGATGCCACGATCGCGTTCCGCATCTGGTCGTCGACGCGCGACCGGCTGCCCGCCGACCTCAAGGTCGGCGATCATGTCATCGCGTGCGTCAAGGCGGACTTCTTCGTCAAGACCGGCGACTTCACCTTCGCGGTGTCGGCGATGCGGCACGTCGGCCTCGGCGATCAGCTCGAGCGCCTCGAGCGCCTGCGTGCTCAGCTGCGCGCCGAGGGGCTCTTCGACGCCGCCCGCAAGAAGCCCCTCCCGTTCCTGCCCCATGTCATCGGCCTCATCACCGGGGCGAACTCCGATGCCGAGAAGGACGTGCACCGCAACGCCGAGCTGCGCTGGCCGCAGGTCACGTTCCGCACCAAGCACGCCGCCGTGCAGGGCGACCGCTGCGTGCCCGAGACGATCGCGGCACTCAAGGCGCTCGATGCCGCGCCCGACGTCGACGTCATCATCATCGCGCGCGGCGGCGGCGACCCGCAGAGCCTCCTCGGCTTCAGCGACGAGCGTCTGCTGCGCGCGGTGGCGGCAACATCCACTCCGGTCGTCAGCGCGATCGGGCATGAGAACGACCACCCGCTGCTCGACGACGTCGCCGACCTCCGCGCCTCGACGCCGACCGACGCGGCGAAGCGCGTGGTGCCGGATGTCGCCGAGCAGCGCGCCCTCGTGGCGCAGCTGCGCGCCCGTCTCACGATGCGGCTCACGCAGCGCGTCACCCACGACATCGCCCAGCTCGAGCAGCTGCGCTCGCGGCCCGTGCTGCGCACGCCCGAGACGCTCCTCACGACGCGATCGCACGAGGTCGAGATGCTGGCGGCGCGCGGCCGCGACCGGATCGAGCGCACGCTCGAGGCCGGCGCTCGGCGCACGGCCGAG
>NZ_RRYE01000432.1 GCF_004010105.1 Microbacterium sp. CPCC 204701 | reverse complement strand
CGCCCCGCTCTCCCCCCGCCCCGCCCCGCCCCACTCTCACCCGCGAGAGTGCAACTGGCGGACGAGAGCTAGGGGGCTTCCCTATCCCTCGTCCGCCAGCTGCACTCTCGCGGGAAGAGCAGGGGGAGGGAGGGGAGGAAGGCGGGAGGGAGGGAGGTCAGCGGCCGGCGAGCGCTTCGGCGGAGCGGAGGTCGGTCACGAGCGTCGTCACCCAGCCGCCCGCGAGCGCACCGTGGATGGCCTCGAGCTTGCGCTCGCCGCCGGCGACGCCGACCCGGCGCGGGATTCGCATGAGGTTGTCGACGGGGATCGCGATGATGCGGTCGTCGAGCTCGCCGCGCACGAGCGTGCCGTCGGCGCGGAAGATGCGGTGGCAGATGTCACCCACGGCGCCCTGGGCGAGAAGGCCCTCTCGCTCTTCGGCGGCGAACGCGTTGCCGCTGGTGGCGAGCACGTCCGAAGGCTCGATGCTGCCGATGCCCATGATCGCCATCGTCAGGTCGTTCCAGTGGTGCGCGACGTCCTGCATCGAGGGATCGCGCAGCAGGCTGTCGCGGATCGCGGGGTCGGCGACAACGCCCGGGGCCTGCACGTACACCGGCTCGGCGCCGAGCATGCGGGCGAGCTCACCGAGGATGCGATTGGAGTGGCTCTGCGCCTCCGGCGCGCCCACGCCGCCCAGCAGCTGCACCACCTCGGTGGCCGCCCGCACCGTGAACGGACGCATGCGGTCGACCATGGCGAGGATCGTCTGGCTCCACGACGAGACGCCGATGCGCTCGGAGCCCGACAGCGTCGCCTCGAGGTACGCGGCGGCACCCGCGCCGACCGAGGCGAGCAGCTCGCGCTCGTCGGCGTCGGGGTCGACGTCGACGACGACCGCCTCGGCGAGGCCGTATCGCTGCTCGAGCTGCTCCTCGAGTTCGGCGTAGACACCCGGCGCGACGGTGACGATCGTGCGCACGATGCCGAGGGCCTCGGCACGCTTCAGCAGACGCGAGACCTTCGCCTGTGAGATATTGAGCGCAGTCGCGATGTCGGCCTGCCGCACACCGCGCTCATGGTACATGCGCGCGACCTTGGTGAGCAGGCGCACCTGACCGTCGACAAGGCGGGTGTAGCGGGTCGGTGACACGGTGACTCCGATCGAGGCGATCCCGGATGAGGATTCGCTTACGAAAGGATATTCACATTTTGTAGGCAGGGCTAGACGGAATCCCGCCCGCGGGACGCTCGGTCACCGGCTGAAGGTCTCGACGAAGCGGTCGCGGAAGCCGTCCATCGGCCATACCGGCGTGTTCGCCGAAGGACGCACGCCCGACTCCCATCCCCACGACTCGATCGCCTCGAACACCGCGCTGTCTCTCGCGATGATCGTGACCGGCACGTCGTACCCGGCATCCGGGCCGCTCACGACGCGCGCCGGCTGGTGGTCGCCGACGACGACCAGCACCAGGTCCTCCTGTTCGAAGGTCTCGAGGTACGAGAACATCGCCGAGAGCGAGTAGGCCACCGCTTCGCCATAGAGCTCGCGGGCCTGCGCAGGGTCGGTCCAGGCCGTGACCGGCGACTCGCCCTCCGCGACCTGCGAGGCGAACACCGACCCGTCGCCGAGCTCGCTCCACGGCACCATGCGGGGGAGCGGCGTCCACGGCGCGTGCGACGAGACGAAGTCGATCTCTGCCATCACCGGCGCTGGGCCGAGGGCCGCGTGCTCGTGGAACACCTTCCAGGTGTACTGGTCGGGCATGCGGGCGTAGCCGAACGCCGGCCCGCGGTAGCCCATGCTCCGGGAGTCGAGCACCGTGTCGAACCCGTAGAACGCCTCGCCCGCCGCCCAGTCCCGCTTGTTCGACGGCACGACCGCCATCGTGCGCCACCCCGCCGCGTCGAAGAGGCCCGCGATCGTGGAGCGACCGTGTTCGAGCAGCCGGTCGTAGGTGCGCGGCGAGTCGACCCGCACGCCGCTCTGCAGCGTCGCGTGGGCGAGCCAGCTCACGCCCCCGAACGTCGGCGACGTGAGGAACGCGCTCCGCGCGGTGTAGCCGTGACGCTCGAGAGTGTCGGCGCCCTCGTCGAGCGTGCGCGCGATGTCGTCGGTGAACGACGAGGACTCGACCGCAACCCGCCCGTAGCTCTCGATGAACGCGATGACGACGTCCTTGCCGGCGAGCAGTGACATCGGCCGCGCCGGCGGATCGGACGCCAGCGGATCCGAGGCGAGCGCGCGCTCGAAGGTCTGCTGCTCCTGCACGCTGGCGGCGGCACGCTCGGATGCCGCGACGAGCGTGTCGCCGGCACTGGATGCCGCGACCGGCATGCCGGGCACGATCTGGGTTCCCGCGAGCGAGAAGACGACCCACGCGCCCG
>NZ_RRYE01000431.1 GCF_004010105.1 Microbacterium sp. CPCC 204701 | reverse complement strand
GCCGCCCCCGGCGAACGCCTCGATGCAGCCGCGCTGCCCGCAGCGGCAGAGCGGGCCGCGCGGGTCCACCGAGATGTGCCCGACCTCGCCGGCCGTGCCCCGGGCGCCGCGCCACAGCACACCGTCCGAGACGATGCCGGCGGCGATACCCGTGCCGAGGTTGAGGTAGGCCATCGACCGAGAAGAGAGCTCCGCGCCGCGCCGCAGCGCGTATGCGCCGAGCGCCGCTGCCTTCACGTCGTTCTCGATCCGCACCGGAACGCCCAGGCGCGGCTCGACCGCCCCGACGAGGTCGAGCTCCTCGACACCCAGGTTCACGGCGTGCACGACGCGGCCGCTGCCGGCCTCGATCTGGCCGGGGATGCCGACGCCCACCGACCGCACCTCCGCGAGGTCGACTCCCGCCTCGATGCCGAGCGCATGGACCGCCTCGACGACCGTGCGGGTCACGGCTTCCGGCCCCCATCCCGTCGGGATGCGGACCCGCCCGACGACCCGCAGGTCGCCGTCCACCGCAACGGCCTCGATCTTCGTACCGCCGACATCGAGCCCGACCTTCATCGGCCGACCTCCCTACGAGAGGCGGCTGGGTGCAACTCGCGCATCAGCCCTTGACCGCCCCGGCCACCATACCGCCGGTCATGCGGTGCTGGACGATGAGGAAGAACGCGATGACGGGGACCGCCATGATGGTCGAGGCCGCCATCACCACCGCCCAGTCCGTCGCGCTCGTGGCCTGCACGAACGCCCGCAGCCAGATCGGCAGCGTGAGAGACTCCGGCCGCGTCATGATCACCAGCGCGAAGACGAACTCGTTCCACGCCTGGATGAACGCGAACACGCCGGTCGCGATGAGGCCCGGCGCCAGCAGCGGGAACGTGATGCGCCAGAACGCTCCCGAGCGGCTGCAACCGTCGATCATCGCCGCCTCCTCGAGATCGGCGGGCACGCCGTTGACGAAACCGCGCAGCGACCACATCGCGAACGGCAGCACGAGGGCGATGTTCACGAAGCTCAAGCCGATGATCGTGTTGAGCAGGTGCCAGCCATCGAGCACGCGGAAGACCGAGATGATCATCGCCTCCGCCGGGATCATCTGCAGCACCAGGATCGCGATGATGAGGGTTTTGCGCGAACGGAAGCGATACCGCGAGACCGCGACCGCCCCCAGGAACCCGAAGCAGAGTCCTGCCACCAGCGTGATGCCGGTGACCGCGAGCGAGTTGAGCAGCGCCGTCGCCAGCCCATCGTTGAGGGCGTCTGCGTAGTTGCTCAGGGTGAACTCGTCGGGCCACCAGTGCGGCGTGGGCGTCTGCACCGCCGACGCCGGCAGCAGCGACGTGTTCACCATCCAGTACACCGGGAAGAGGGATGCCGCGATCACGACGAGCGCGGCGACGTTGAGGAGCACCCTCGAAACCCGGCGACGAGGACGCGCGTTCATGATTCCTCCTGCTTGAGCATGGCGCGGATCCAGTACCCCGACACCGCGAGAAGGATCACCACGAGGATGACGGAGATCGCGCCGCCCGCGCCGAGATCGCCCGACGCCATCGAGACCGAGTAGATGTACACGCCGATCGTGTTGGTGTCGGCGCGGATGCCTCCGATCGACTGCAGCGCGAAGATCTGTGCGAAGACCTTGAGGTCCCAGATGACCTGCAGGATCAGCAGGACCAGCAGGATCGAGCGGAGGTAGGGCAACACGATGAGGCGGAAGCGCGCGAACCCGCCCGCGCCGTCGAGCGCTGCCGCCTCCAGCACCTCGTCGGGCACCTGCGTGAGGGCGGCGTAGGTGCTGAACGCCACGAACGGCACCGCGCCCCACGTGATGATGATCGCGGCGACGGCGTAGAAGCTCACCGGGTCGATGAGCCAGCTCTTGCCCATCCAGTTCTCGCCGGTGAGCTGGGTGAGCACCCAGTTGACCAGGCCGTAGTCGGAGTCGAAGATCCAGCCCCACACGATCGTCGCGGTGAGTGCGGGCATGGCCCAGGCCAGCAGGAGCGCGCTCGACAGCGCGGTGCGCATGACCTTGCCGAGTTTGGTCATCATGACGGCGATCGCCACGCCCAGCACCATCGTGGCGATGACGCTCACAACGCACAGCGCGATGCTGCGCACCAGGACCGCCCAGAACTCGGGGTCGGTGAGCACGTCGATGTAGTTGCCGAGGCCGATGAACTCGGGCGGCGCGCCGAAGATCTGCGCGCGGCCGAACTCCTGGAATGACATGATCACCAGCTGCACCAGCGGCCAGCCGATGAAGACAACGAGCATGATGAGCGCGGGCGCGAGCAGCGCGAGCGGCGCCCACGAGAAGCGGCGGCGGCGCGGCGGCGCGGGCTCCGGCAGCGGCGGCGAGGCTGAGCG
>NZ_RRYE01000430.1 GCF_004010105.1 Microbacterium sp. CPCC 204701 | reverse complement strand
TGGGTCATCGGATGATCGTCGATCGAGACGCCGGTCGCCCACAGGTCGGCCGCGAGGATGTCGTAGCTGCTCGGATCGGTGAACAGCGGCGGCTGCACCGCGATGAGCGAGTGGGGCAGGAACTCGGGCCGGTCCTGCGCCGCCGCACCCGCGAGCCAGATCGCCTCGCGACGGCTGAGCCCCAGGCACTCGAACGCGCCCGCGGTCGCGAGCGCCTCGAGCTGCGCGGCGGTGACGCTCGTGCGACGCACCAGGTCGCGCAGGTCGCGGAACGGCCCCTCGGCCTCGCGTGCCGCGACGATGCGCTCCGCCACCTTCGCGCCGATCCCCTTGACCCCCGCCAGCCCCAGTCGTACCGCGAAGCGTCCGTCCCGGCGGTGGGCGGCGGTCTCGTCTGGCTCGTCGATGTCGAACTTCCCCACCGGAGGCTGGTGGCGCCTGGTGCAGGCATCCATCCCGGTCGGCCCTGCGACGAGATCAGGTGATTTCACGGAGGTAGGACGATTGGCGGCTGATTCGTCCTGTGCCGGTGAGATCACCTGATCTCGTAGCAGGACGGGCGAATCGTCGTCGACCGGTTCGAGCAGCGCCTCGACCCCCGACGCGTGCAGGTCGGGACGGCGCACGTCGACGCCGTGCCGTCGCGCGTCCGAGACGAGGGATGCGGGCGAGTAGAAGCCCATCGGCTGCGCCCGCAGCAGCCCCGCGAGGAACGCCGCCGGATAGTGCAGCTTGATCCACGAGCTCGCATACACCAGCAGCGCGAACGACAGCGAGTGCGACTCGGCGAACCCGAAGTTCGCGAATGCCTGGATCTTGGCGTAGATCGCGTCCGCGGCATCCCCCACCAGGCCGTTCTCGGCCATGCCCCTGTACAGCTTCTCTCTCAGGGAGTCGATCCGCTCGATCCCCCGCTTCGAGCCCATGGCTCGGCGCAGCAGGTCGGCGTCCTCGCCTGTCAGGCCTCCGATGACCATGCCCATCTGCATGAGCTGCTCCTGGAACACCGGGATGCCGAGCGTGCGCTCGAGCACGGGCTTCAGCTTGTCGTGGGGATAGGTCGTCGGATCGAGTCCCATCTTGCGCCGCACGAACGGATGCACCGCGCCGCCCTGGATCGGCCCGGGGCGGATGAGCGCGATCTCGATCGCGAGGTCGTAGAACTCGCGGGGCTGCAGGCGCGGCAGCAGCCCCATCTGCGCGCGAGATTCGACCTGGAACACGCCGATCGCATCCGCGCGGCACAGCATGTCGTAGACCGCCTTCTCCTCCTTCGGGATCGTCGACAGCTCCCAGTCCTCGCCCGTCGAGGCGCGGATCATGTCGAAGCAGTACTGCAGCGCGGCGAGCATCCCGAGACCCAGCAGGTCGAACTTCACCAGGCCCATCCACGCGGCGTCGTCCTTGTCCCACTGGATCACCGTGCGGTTCTCCATGCGCGCGTGCTCGATCGGCACGACCTCGCCCACCGGCCGGTCGGTGAGCACTATGCCGCCGGAGTGGATGCCGAGATGACGCGGCGCCTTCAGCAGCTCGCCCGCGAACTCGATCACCTGGTCGGGGATGTCGTGCCCCGCCCCCGTCTCGATGAGCGCTCCCCAGCCCTCCACCTGCTTCGACCACGCGTCCTGCTGGCCAGGAGAATGCCCGAGCGCCCGCGCCATGTCGCGGATCGCGTTCTTCGGCCGGTACTGGATGACATTCGCCACCTGCGCCGCGCGGTCGCGCCCGTACTTCTGGTAGACCCACTGGATGATCTCTTCGCGGCGATCCGAGTCGAAGTCGACGTCGATGTCGGGCTCTTCGTCGCGCAGCGACGACAGGAACCTCTCGAACGGCAGGTTGTAGAAGATCGCGTCGACCGCGGTGATGTCGAGCAGATAGCAGACGGCGCTGTTGGCGGCGGAGCCTCGACCTTGACACAGGATGCCTCGGCGCCGGGCCTCCTGCACGATGCCGTGGACGATCAGGAAGTAGCCAGGGAAGTCCTTCATCTCGATCACGGCGAGCTCGCGCTCGATGCGCTCGCGGTCCTCCGGCCGGAGATCGAGGTATTTGCGAGGAACCGCGTCCCACACGAGCGTGCGCAGCCACGACATCGGCGTGTGTCCCTCGGGCACCTTCTGCTTCGGAAGCGCGGGCTTCGCGCGCCGCAGCGGGAACGCGAGCTCGTCGGCGAGCGTCACGGTGCGGGCCACGGCATCCGGGAATCTCACGAACCGCTCGGCCATCTCGGCCCCCGAGCGCAGGTGGGCCCCCGCGTGCGCAGGAAGCCAGCCGTCGAGCTCGTCGAGGCCGCGGTTCGCGCGCACCGCGGCCACCGCGGCGGCCAGCAGCTGCCGCTGCGGCACGGCGTAGTGCACGTTGTTGGTCG
>NZ_RRYE01000043.1 GCF_004010105.1 Microbacterium sp. CPCC 204701 | reverse complement strand
CGCCGCGCCGCAGCTGCTCAACGATGCGATCAGCACGGGTGTGCTCACCGGGGCCGAGAGCTACACCGAGCAGTCTGTCGCGCTGCTGCGCGCGCTCGTCGCGCTCGATCGCCACGGCATCGAGCCGCGCCACGTGCGGTCCCTGCGCCAGAACGCGGAGCGCGACGTCGCGCTGGTCGAGTCGGCGCTCGCGCCGCTGCTGCGACGGACGGATGCCGGATCCCGGGGCCGCGCCGGTGAGCTCGCACCCGAGCTCGCCAAGCGGCTCGACGAGGTGCGCGCGATCTTCGTGCGCTCGGCGCTCGAGCGCCTGCAGTCCTGAGCGAGCCGGCGATTCCGGCTGCTGAGCCTGTCGAAGCGCGCGACACGCCGAGCGTCGAACAGCGGATGTCGTTGCCGGGAGGGGAACGCTCATCTAGCGTGGAGGTATCCGATTGCGGAGGGGGGAAGTGTGACTGCTCGAGACACGTCTGACAACGAGCCTTTCGTCGCCGAACTCCTCTTCACCGACGGTCTTCCGGCGATGGACGACGAGGTCGGCTACCGTGGCGCGGTCGCCGCCCGTGCGGCCGGCATCACATATCGACAGCTCGACTACTGGGCGCGCACCGAGCTCGTCGAGCCCACGGTGCGCGGCGCGAGCGGCTCGGGATCGCAGCGGCTGTACGGCTTCCGCGACATCCTCGTGCTCAAGCTCGTGAAGCGCCTGCTCGACACCGGCATCTCGCTGCAGCAGATCCGCACCGCGGTCGAGCAGCTCCGTGCTGCCGGCATCCGCGATCTCGCGGGCACGACCCTCATGAGCGACGGCGCGTCGGTGTACCTGTGCACGTCGAACGACGAGGTGATCGACCTCGTGAGCCGCGGTCAGGGCGTGTTCGGCATCGCGGTGGGCAAGGTGCTGCGCGAGGTCGAGTCCGAGCTCGTCGATTTCGAGGTCGAGAAGCCCAGCCCGATGGACGAACTGGCCGCGCGCCGCGCGGTCCGCTCGGCCTGAGCCGCTCCGGCCCCGGCGCTTCAGACCGTCGCGGGGCGACGGTCTTCGCGTGCGCCGACGTCCGCGGAGAGCGCCTGATCGAGGTCGGCGATGAGGTCGGCCGGGTCTTCGAGGCCGATCGACAGACGGACCAAGGCGTCGGAGGGCTTGGCGTCGGACTGCACGGGACGGTGCGTGAGCGCCGCGGGGTGCTGGATCAGCGAGTCGACGCTGCCGAGCGACACCGCGTGCGTGAACAGCCGCACCGAGGTGGTCAGGCTGCGGGCGGCGTCGTAGCCGCCGGCGAGCTCGATCGAGATCATCGCGCCTGGGCCGGACTGCTGGGTGCCGACGAGTCCTCGCGGATCGCACTCGGCGAATCCGGGGAAGCGGACGCGTGCGATCCCGGGGTGCGTCGTGAGCCACTCGGCGACCGTACGAGCGGTCGTCTGCTGCGCCCGCACGCGCACGGGGAGCGTGGCGAGCCCGCGGTGCAGCAGGTACGCGGCGAGCGGGTGCATGATGGCCCCCGTGATCGCCCTGGTGCGTCGCAGCGCTGCGGCGAGGCGGGCGTCGCAGGCGACGACGCCGCCGACCACGTCGCCGTGGCCGCCGAGGTACTTGGTGGCGCTGTGCAATGCCAGGGCGGCCCCGAGGTCGAGCGGCTGCTGAAGCACGGGGGTCGCGAACGTGTTGTCGACGAGCACGGGAACCTCACCGGCCGCGGCGACGATCGCGCGGATGTCGACGAGCTCGAGCGTGGGGTTGGCCGGGGACTCGAGCACGACGAGCGCGGTGTCGTCGCGCAGGGCCGCGGCGACGGAGTCGGGGGAGCAGAACGTGGTCTCGATTCCCAGCCGGCCCGCTGCGAGAAGGTGGTCGGTGCCGCCGTACAGCGGCCGCACGCCGGCGACGTGACGCTTTCCCGTCTCGTGGGCGATCGCAAGAACGGTGGCGGTCATCGCCGCCATGCCCGACGAGAACGCAACGGCCTCCTCGGCGTGCTCGAGGCATGCGAGCGCCTCCTCGAACCGCGCCACGGTGGGGTTCCACAGCCGCGCATACACGTTCGACCCGCCCTCGAACGGGTGACCGCCGGTGGCGAGCACCTCGTACGACATGCCGCCGAGCTCGAGCCCGGGGAGGGGGTTCGTCGACGAGAGGTCGAGAGGGAGTGCGTGGACGCCGAGGTCCGCGAGGTCGTCGCGTCCGGCGTGCACGGCGATGCTGTCAGGGTGCAGCGTCATCGATGCCATGAACGATATGTTCAGCGACTCCGCGACGAAAGGCAAGTCGTGATCATGCGATCACGCATTCGGCGAGCAATCTGATCATCCGGCGAGCAGACTGGTCAACGCACGCGGACGGATGCCGGGGCATCGGTCGGCGCGAAGGTCAGGCGCGCGCCTCGCCGGGCACGGGGATGCGGCCGGTTCGCATGACGCGGTCCAGCAGCGAGTCGAAGTCGGCCGCGAGCTCCTGGGCGGAGTCGCCGGGCCAGATGTGGAGCGGCTTCGCGGCGCCCTGCGCCTGCTGCAGCGACGTGCGCTCGGGCAGCTGCGGCGCGAGCACGAGCGGTCCGAACATGTCGCGCAGCTCCTTGATGCGGAACTGGTGCTCGATCGACTGCGGGCGGACGCGGTTGACCACGATGCCGAGCGGCTGCAGACGAGGCGACAGACCGCGGCGGATCTCTTCGATCGCGCGCAGCGCGCGGTCGGCCGCCGCTACCGAGAACAGACCGGGCTCGGTCACCACGATGACGCGATCGCTCGCGGCCCACGCCGTGCGCGTCAGGGCGTTGAGCGAGGGCGCGCAGTCGACCAGCACCAGGTCGTAGTCGGCCTCGATGGTCGCGAGCGCCTCCTCGAGCTTCCACACGTCGCGGACGCTCGGGTGAGGCCCGTCGAAGTTGATGGCCGAGGGGCTGCCGATCATGACGTCGATCGTGCCGGGATGCACCTTCGCCCACCCGCTGGAGGTGATGGCCTGACGGACCGTCTTCTCCTTCGGATTGGCGAGGACATCGGCGACGTTCAGGCGGCCGGCGACCTGGATGTCCATGCCCGTCGACACATCGGACTGCGGGTCGAGGTCGACGACGAGCGTGCGGACACCGCGGGCGAAGGCCGCCGACGCGAGTCCGAGAGTCACGGTCGTCTTGCCGACCCCGCCCTTGAGCGAGCTGACGGATAGGACGTGCACAAGGCACCACGTTACCGTCCCCTAGGCTGAGAGCACACTCAGGCCCACCCGCACCGCCGCCCCGGAGGTCGAATGTTCCGCAAGATCCTGGTCGCCAATCGTGGCGAGATCGCGATCCGCGCGTTCCGCGCGGCGTACGAGCTCGGCGCGCGCACTGTCGCGGTCTTCCCCTTCGAGGACCGGGGCTCGCTCCACCGCCAGAAGGCCGACGAGTCCTACGAGATCGGCGAGAGGGGCCACCCGGTCCGCGCATATCTCGACGTGGACGAGATCGTCCGGGTGGCGCTGTCGTCCGGAGCCGACGCCATCTATCCCGGCTACGGGTTCCTCTCGGAGAACCCCGAGCTGGCCGAGAAGGCGGCGGCGAACGGCATCGCGTTCATCGGCCCGCCGGCCCACGTGCTCGAGATGGCCGGCAACAAGGTCACCGCCAAGCACCACGCGATCGCCGCCGGCGTGCCCGTGCTGCGCTCGACCGAGGCCTCCGACGACGTCGACGTGCTGGTCGCGCAGGCCGACGACATCGGCTTCCCGATCTTCGTGAAGGCGGTGGCCGGAGGCGGCGGGCGGGGGATGCGGCGCGTCGAGCGCCCCGAAGAGCTGCCGCCCGCTCTTGCGGAGGCCATGCGCGAAGCGGGCAGCGCCTTCGGCGACGCGCGCGTCTTCCTCGAGCAGGCCGTGCAGCGACCCCGCCATGTCGAGGTGCAGGTCCTCGCCGACAAGACCGGCGAGACCGTCCACCTCTTCGAGCGGGACTGCTCGGTCCAGCGCCGCCACCAGAAGGTCATCGAGATCGCGCCGGCGCCGAACCTCGATCCCGCGGTGCGCGACGCGCTGCACGGCTACGCCATCGCGTTCGCCCGCTCGATCGGATACGAGAATGCCGGCACCGTCGAGTTCCTCCTCGAGACCGCCGGCCCGCATACGGGCGAGGTCGTCTTCATCGAGATGAACCCGCGCATCCAGGTCGAGCACACCGTCACCGAAGAGGTCACCGACGTCGACCTGGTGCAGTCGCAGATGCTCATCGCGGCCGGTGAGACGCTCGCCGACCTCGGCCTCACGCAGGACCGCATCCAGCTGCGCGGTGCCGCGCTGCAGTGCCGCCTCACGACCGAGGACCCCTCGCAGGGGTTCCGTCCCGACACCGGGCGCATCACGACGTACCGGTCGCCGGGCGGCGCCGGCATCCGCCTCGACGGCGGCACCACGGCCGCGGGATCGCAGATCAGCCCGCACTTCGACTCGATGCTCGCGAAGCTCACGTGCCGCGGGCGCGACTTCCCGGCTGCGGTCGCCCGTGCGCGTCGCGCGCTGGCGGAGTTCCGCATCCGCGGCGTCGCGACGAACATCCCGTTCCTGCGGGCCGTGCTCGACGACCCCGCGTTCGTCGCAGGAGACGTGAGCACCTCGTTCATCGACGAGCGTCCGGCGCTGCTCACACGCAACCATTCGCGCGACCGCGCGACGAAGCTGCTCAACTGGCTCGGCGACGTCACGGTCAACCGGCCGTACGGCGAGAAGCCGCTGTCGGTGTCGCCCGGGAGCAAGCTGCCGGAGATCGACCTCGCCGCCGAGCCTCCGGCGGGAACCCTCGCGCGACTGCGCGAGCTCGGGCCGGAGAAATTCGCGCGGGCGCTGCGCGAGCAGGCGGCTCTGGCGGTCACCGAGACCACGTTCCGCGACGCCCACCAGTCGCTCCTGGCGACGCGGGTGCGTACGCGCGACCTCGTGCGGGTCGGTCCGCACGTGTCGCGCTTGACGCCGCAGCTGCTCTCGGTCGAGGCATGGGGAGGGGCGACCTACGACGTCGCGCTCCGCTTCCTCGCCGAGGACCCGTGGGAGCGCCTCGAGGCCATCCGCACCGCGATGCCGAACATCCCGATCCAGATGCTGCTGCGGGGCCGGAACACCGTCGGCTACACGCCGCGGCCCGTCGAGGTCACAGACGCGTTCGTGCGCGAGGCGGCATCCACCGGCGTCGACATCTTCCGCATCTTCGACGCGCTCAACGACGTCTCGCAGATGCGCCCCGCCATCGAGGCGGTGCGCTCCACCGGCACCGCGATCGCCGAAGTGGCACTGTGCTACACGTCCGATCTGCTCGATCCCGCCGAGAAGCTGTACACGCTCGACTACTACCTGCGGCTCGCCGAGCAGATCGTCGAGTCCGGCGCGCACATCCTCGCGATCAAAGACATGGCGGGCCTGCTGCGCCCCGCGGCGGCCGCGAAGCTCGTCACCGCGCTGCGCGAGCGCTTCGACCTTCCGGTCCACCTCCACACCCACGACACCGCGGGCGGACAGCTGGCGACGCTCCTGGCCGCGAGCGCCGCGGGCGTGGACGCGGTGGATGCCGCAGCCGCCCCGATGTCGGGCACCACGAGCCAGCCCTCGCTCTCGGCGCTGGTCGCCGCGCTCGCGCACACCGACCGCGACACCGGCCTCGATCTTCAGGCGGTGAGCGATCTCGAGCCGTACTGGGAGGCCGTGCGGCACCTGTACCGTCCGTTCGAGTCGGGCCTGCCGTCGCCGACCGGTCGCGTGTACCACCACGAGATCCCCGGCGGCCAGCTGTCCAACCTTCGCCAGCAGGCGATCGCGCTGGGCCTCGCCGACGACTTCGAGCTCATCGAAGACATGTACGCCGCGGCCGACCGCATCCTCGGCCGCATCCCCAAGGTGACGCCGTCGTCGAAGGTCGTGGGAGACCTCGCGCTGGCACTGGTCGCCGTGCGCGCGGACCCGGCGGACTTCGAGCAGAACCCGCAGAACTACGACATCCCGGACTCGGTCGTCGGCTTCATGGCCGGCGAGCTCGGCGACCTCCCCGGTGGATGGCCGGAGCCGTTCCGCACGAAGGTGCTCGAAGGACGCTCGATCTCGATCGACGTGCCGCCGCTCACCGACGACGAGCGCGCCGGACTCGCCGGCGATGCCGCCGAGCGTCGCCGCGCGCTGAACCGCCTGCTCTTCCCGGGACCCGCGCGCGAGTTCGAGAAGAACCGCGAGACCTACGGCGACCTGTCGGCCCTCGGCACCCCCGACTACCTGTACGGACTGAAGCCCGGCGAGGAGCACATCGCCGAGATCGACCCGGGAGTGCAGCTGTACGTGGGCCTCGAGGCGATCGGAGAGGCCGACGACAAGGGAATCCGCACCGTCATGACCACGCTGAACGGCCAGCTGCGCCCGGTGTTCGTGCGCGACCGGAGCATCAAGGTCGAGGCGCGCCAGGTCGAGAGGGCCGACACCTCCAAACCTGGCCAGGTCGCAGCGCCCTTCTCGGGAGTCGTCACGCTCAAGGCTCGCATCGGCGACACCGTGACGGCGGGGCAGCCTCTGGCGTCCATCGAGGCCATGAAGATGGAGGCGGCCATCACCGCGCCCGTCGACGGGGTCGTCGAGCGGCTCGCGATCGCCGAGACGGCGCAGGTCGACGCCGGAGACCTTTTGGTCGTCATCCGTCCTGCCCAGTAGCCTGAAGGGCGGCATCCGCCCGAAAACGCCGTCCGCCCCCAGGAGAAGCACGCAGTGACGCCCGATCGCCCCGACCACACACCCGACGAGCCTGAGAACGGCGTACTCTCCGACACCGGAAGCCTCGACACGACCCTCGGAATCCTCGGCGGCGGTACGGCGCAGGTGAATGTCGAGCTGCCCACCGAGTCCGACGACGACCTCGCCGACGACGACATCATCGGCGACGAGGTGCCGTTCGTCGTCGAGATCCCCGCCGACGCCGACCTCCCCGTCGTGATGACGCCCGCGACCGAGCCATCGGCTGAGACCGCCGAGGCGGAGATCGTCGAGGCCGTCGACTCGGAGGAGTGGACGGTCGAAGGCGACGGCTTCGCCGCGGCGCCCGCGACCGAAGACATCGCCGATGCCGACGAGGTCTTCGAGGAGGTCGGGACCGTCGCGTCCGCGCCGGCCGAGCCGGCCGAGGCCGAGGCATCCGTCGACGAGGTCGAGTCCGCGGCGGTCGACGCGGCCGTCGCCGAGTTCGAGGATGCCGACTTCGACGCCGCCCAGTACGAGGACGTCGAGTTCGAGGATGTCGCCCTCGACGACGTCGCGCCCACCGACGTCGCGTCCGCCGACGTCGCCGCGAACGAAGAGACCGCGGAGGACCCCATGACTGCACGCACGCCGTCCGACTCGGCTCCCGAGTCGAAGCCGGCCGCCACCGACCCGGTGCCCGCCTCCCGCCGCGAGGCGCACCACACCGATGCGGTGCCCACGGCCCGCCCGGCTGATCGGGCCGTTGAGCGCGCATTCCCCGCGGCAAGCGTCTCGCTCACCTCGAAGCGGCTCGGCGAGTTCGAGGCCGACCGCGAGACCGCGGATCTTCTCACCGCCGACCGGCTTCTCGACCCGCACCAGGTGGTCCGGTCCGAGCCCGAGGGCATGTGGCAGCACCTCGTCTACTCGATCTCGGGGCGCCGCATCAACCTCGGCGACAGCAAGCGCGCCCGCGCGCGCAAGGAGCTCGACCGCCGGATCGCCGCGCCGCTGTCGGGCGGCGCCCGCTTCGTGCCGGTCCTCTCGCGCAAGGGCGGCGTCGGCAAGACGACCGTGACGACGCTCCTCGGGATGGCCCTGGCGGATGCCCGCGACGACCGCGTCATCGCGGTGGACGCCAACCCCGATCGCGGCACCCTCGCCGAGCGGATCGCGCGCGAGAGCGGCAAGACGGTGCGCGACCTCGTGCGCATCAGCGGAGACGTCGTCGGCTTCAACGACCTGTCGACCATCGTCGCCCGCGACGAGACCCGCCTCGACGTCGTCGCGTCGGACTCCGACCCGCGCGTGTCGGAGGCGTTCAACGACTCCGACTACCGCAACGTCGCCGCGCTTGCGGCCCATTACTACTCGGTCGTGCTCACCGACACCGGAACGGGCATCGTCCACTCCGTCATGGGTGCGACACTCGACCTCGCCGACCAGCTCGTGATCGTCGCCGGACTCAGCGTCGACGAGGCGCGGCTCGCGTCCGAGACGCTCACGTGGCTCGAGACCAACGGCTACTCCGAGAAGGTGCGCGGCGCCGTCGTGGTGCTCAACAACGCGCGGCCCGGGCACCCGCTCGTGCAGCTCGACGAGCTCGAGGCGCACTTCCGCACGCGTGTGGGGAAGGTCGTGCGGGTTCCGTATGACGCGCAGATCGCAGCCGGCAGCGGCATCGTCTTCAAGGATCTCCAGCCGGCGACGCGCCTCGCCGCCCGCGAGCTCGCCGCCGCGGTCGTCGAAGGCCTGCGTTCGCACGCGACCGCGGCCTGAGGCATCCGATGGCAGTCCGTCCGATCCGCCTCTTCGGCGACCCCGTCCTGAAGTCCGTATCCGCGCCGATCGGAGACATCGACGACGGTGTGCGCGCGCTCGTGCGCGATCTGCTCGACACCGTCGAGCTCCCGGGACGCGCCGGCGTCGCGGCCCCTCAGATCGGCGTGGGCCTGCGCGCCTTCAGCTACAACATCGACGGCGCCATCGGGTACGTGCTGAACCCGGTGCTGGTCGAGGTCTCGGGCGACCCCGAGCCGATCGGCGAGGGATGCCTGTCGGTGCCCGGCCTCTGGCACGACGCTGTGCGGTACCCGTGGGCCAAGGTCGTCGGCCAGGACCTCGACGGCAGCGAGGTCGTGCTCGAGGGGGAGGGGCTCCTCGCCCAGGCGCTGCAACACGAGACCGACCACCTCGACGGCACCCTCTACCTCGATCGCCTCACGCCCGAGGAGCGGCGCGTCGCGATGCGCGAGATCCGGGAATCGGACTGGTTCTGAACAGAGGGTGAAGCGGATGCCGCAGCCGCGGCATCCGCTTCACGGACGGCGTCGCCGGCTCAGCTCAGCGAGACGTTCGTCGTGTTGACCGGCGTGGCGTAGATCTCATCGATGTCGGCGGCGAAGTCGTCGAGGATCACGTTGCGCTTGATGCTCATCTTGGGCGTGAGGTGCCCGCTCGCCTCGGTCCACTCGGTGGGCAGAAGCGTGAACTTGCGGATCGACTCGGCGCGCGACACGTGCTTGTTCGCCTCGTCGATCGCGCGCTGCACCTCCGCGCGCACCGCCTCGTTCTTCGCTGCCTCGGTCAGCGGCAGGTCGGCGGGAAGCCCGTTGTTCGACAGCCACGTCGGCAGCATCTCGGGGTCGAGGGTGATCAGGGCCGAGATGAAAGGCTTCTGGTCGCCGACGACGACCACCTGGCCGACGATCGGGTTGGCGCGGATCGGGTCCTCGAGCGCAGCGGGGGCGACGTTCTTGCCGCCCGCGGTCACGATGATCTCCTTCTTGCGACCGGTGATCGTGAGGAAGCCCTCGTCGTCGAACGAGCCGATGTCTCCCGTCTTGAACCAGTCGCCGTCGAACGCCGCGGCGGTCGCCTCGGCGTTGCGCCAGTACTCCTTGAAGACGTTGATGCCGCGCACCTCGATCTCGCCGTCGTCGGCGAGCCGGATGCCGACGCCCGGGAGCACGGGGCCGACGGTGCCGATCTTCGACTTGTCGGCGAGGTTGACCGTCGCCGGCGCAGTGGTCTCAGTGAGGCCGTAGCCTTCGAGGATCGTGACGCCGAGGCTGTGGAAGAAGTGTCCGAGGCGCGGGCCGAGCGGCGCCGAACCCGACACGGCGTACGTGACGTTGCCGCCCATCGCGGTGCGCAGCTTGCTGTAGACGAGCTTGTCGAACAGCGCGAACTTGATCTTCGTGCCGAACGGCACGTTCCTGCCCTCCTGCAGGAGGCGGGAGTGCTCGACGGCGGTGTGCGCGGCGGCGCGGAAGATCTTGCCCTTGCCGCCCGCCTCGGCCTTCTGCTCGGCCGAGTTGTACACCTTCTCGAACACGCGCGGCACAGCCAGCAGGAACGTCGGCTTGAACGAGCCGAGCGCGGGAAGGAGCTGCTTGGTGTCGGGCTGGTGCCCCGTCTTGACGCCGGCGTGGACGTTCAGGATCGAGATGAACCGCGCGAACACGTGCGCCGTCGTGATGAACAGCAGCGTCGATGCGCCCGGCGTCTCGACCACGTCGCGCAGTGCCTTGGCGGAGTTGCGCGTGAGCTCGACGAAGTTGCTGTGCGTGAGCACGCAGCCCTTCGGGCGACCGGTGGAACCCGACGTGTAGATGAGAGTCGCGATGTCGGCGCCCTTCGCGATGTTGCGGCGCCGCTCGATCTCGTCCTCGGGCACCGACGCACCGTCGGCGATGAGCTTGTCGAGATCGCCCGCCTGTATCTCCCACGCCGAGCGGATGAGCGGAAGCTCGCCGCGGACCTCGGCGACGCGTGCCGAGTGGTCGGGGGATTCGGTGATGACGGCGATCGCGCCCGAGTCCGAGAGGTTCCACGAGATCTGCGCGGCCGAGCTGGTCTCGTAGATCGGGACCATGACGGCGCCCGCGTAGAAGAGCGCGAAGTCGACCAGAGTCCAGTCGTACGTCGTGCGTGCGACGAATCCCACCTTGTCGCCGGGCTCGATGCCGGCGGCTGCGAACCCCTTCGCGAGGGCGACCACCTGCTTCTGGAACTCGGCGGCCGTGATGTCGCGCCAGCCCTCCCCATCGGGGACTGAGAACAGCGCGCGATCGGGCGTCTGCTTGACGCGTTCGACCAGGAGGTCGGTGATGTTCGCGTGCGGATCGGCGGGGACGATCGCGGGGACTTCGAATTGGACCACGGCAACTCCTTCGGTACCGATTGACTTCACTCTCGGGTGGATCTCACACGAGTCTAATCCGCCGTCATGCGGCGACCAGCGCCGCTGTGGACGAGTGGTGCCTGGATAGACTTCAAGGCGCTGTCGCGCGTGCGGCCGCGGGAGAGGGAGTGCAGTGCTCAAGGTCGGCATCGACATCGGCGGGACGAAGATCGCGGGAGGCGTGGTCGACTCCGACGGGCGGATCGTCGAGAAGGTCCGCGTCGACACGCCTGCCGACACCGGCGCCCTCGCCGACGCCGTGATCGACATGGCACGCCACTTCCGCGCCACTCACGACGTGGCCGCCGTCGGCGTCGCCGCCGCAGGCTTCATCGACCGCGACCGTGCGACCGTCGTCCACGCCCCCAACATCGCGTGGCACAACGAGCCGCTCAAGTCGCGGCTCGAAGCCGGCGTCGGACTGCCGGTCGCGATCGAGAACGACGCGAACGCCGCGGGCTGGGCGGAGTACCGCTTCGGCGCCGGGCGCGATGTCGGCCACATGGTGATGCTCACGATGGGCACCGGTGTCGGGGGCGCGATCGTCCTCGACGGCCAGCTGTTCCGCGGGGGGAATGGAATCGCCGCGGAACTCGGTCACATGCGCTTCATCCGCGGCGGCCTCCTGTGCGGATGCGGACAGAGCGGATGCCTCGAGCAGTACGCCTCGGGCCGCGCGCTGCAGCGGGAGGCGAACGACATCGCCGACGCGGGCGGCATCGGCGCCGCGCTGGCCGAGCTGCGTGCCGCGAAGGGAATCATCTCAGGCCCCGCGGTGTCGCGCCTCGTGCTCGCGGGCGACCCGGGAGCCATCGAGGCGGTGCGCCGCGTCGCGACCGCGCTCGGAGAGGCGTGCGGCGGATTCCAGGCCGTGCTCGATCCCGAACTGTTCGTGATCGGCGGGGGAGTCGCCCAGCTGGGCGAGGACCTCCTCGCGCCCGTGCGCCTGGCCTATGAGACGTCGCTGCCCGGGTACGGCGACCGCCCGGTGGCGCGGTTCGCGATCGCGCAGCTCGTCAACGACGCGGGCCTCATCGGCGCCGCCGACCTGGCGTCCGCGGAGGGATAGCGCGATGTTCTACTGGCTGATGAAGTACGTGGTGATCGGACCGATCGTCAAGGCGATCTGGCGCCCGTGGATCGTCGGCCGCCGCAACGTCCCCGCCGAAGGCGCCGCGATCCTCGCGAGCAACCACCTGTCGTTCGTCGACTCGATCTTCCTGCCGCTCATGATCGACCGGCCGGTGGCCTTCCTCGCCAAGAGCGACTACTTCACCGGCAAGGGCCTCAAGGGCTGGGCGACGCGCATGTTCTTCAAGGCGACGGGTCAGATCCCGATCGACCGCTCCGGCGGCAAGGCGTCCGAGGCATCGCTGAACACGGGTCTGCAGGTGCTCGGCCGCGGCGACCTGCTCGGCATCTACCCCGAGGGCACCCGCAGCCCCGACGGCAAGCTGTACCGCGGACGGACCGGAATCGCCCGCATGGCGCTGGAGGCGCACGTGCCCGTCGTGCCGGTCGTGATGGTCGACACCGACACGATGATGCCGATCGGCACCCGCGTGCCGCGCATCACGCGCGTCGGAGTCGTCATCGGAGAGCCGCTCGACTTCTCGCGCTTCGAGGGGATGGAGGGCGACCGCTACATCCTCCGCTCCGTCACCGACGAGATCATGGTCGCGCTGCAGCGGCTGGGGGAGCAGGGGTACGAAGACGTGTACGCCTCGACCGTCAAGGACCGCCTGACGGCGAAGTCTCGCTGACCGCCGGGCGAACAGCCCGTCATGCGGCGCCGGGGGTCATCCGCCCACGGATAGAATCGTGGGATGCTTCAGCAGCTCGATGCGCTCGACCACTGGCGGACCCTGCCCATCAAGCAGCAGCCGCAGTGGCCCGACGCCGATGCGGTGGCGGCGGTGTCGGCGGAGATCGCGACGCTGCCCCCGCTCGTCTTCGCCGGCGAGGTCGACAACCTCCGCGACCGTCTCGCGCGCGCGGCATCCGGCAACGCGTTCCTGTTGCAGGGCGGCGACTGCGCCGAGACGTTCGCAGGTGCGACGGCCGAGCAGATCCGCAATCGCATCAAGACCGTGCTGCAGATGGCGGTGGTGCTGACCTACGGCGCGTCGATGCCGGTCGTGAAGATGGGGCGCATGGCGGGCCAGTTCGCCAAGCCCCGCTCGAGCGACAGCGAGACCCGTGGCGACGTCACGCTTCCCGCCTACCGCGGCGACATCGTCAACGGCTACGACTTCACCGAAGGCTCGCGCCGGGCCGACCCGCAGCGGCTGCTCAAGGGTTACCACACGGCCGCCTCGACCATCAATCTCATCCGTGCGTTCACCCAGGGCGGCTTCGCCGACCTCCGAGAGGTGCACTCCTGGAACAAGGGCTTCGCCAAGAACCCGGCCAATGTGCGCTACGAGCGCATGGCGGGCGAGATCGACCGGGCGATCCGCTTCATGGAGGCCGCTGGCGCGGACTTCGACGAGCTCAAGCGCGTCGAATTCTACACCGGTCACGAGGGCCTGCTCATGGACTACGAGCGGCCCATGACGCGCATCGACTCCCGCACGAACACGCCGTACAACACGTCGGCGCACTTCCTGTGGATCGGCGAGCGCACGCGCGAGCTCGATGGCGCACACGTCGACTACTTCTCGAAGATCCGCAACCCCATCGGCGTGAAGCTCGGCCCGTCGACGACACCCGAGACGGCTCTCGCCCTCATCGACAGGCTCGACCCGCAGCGCGAGCCCGGCCGCCTCACCTTCATCACGCGCATGGGCGCGGGCAAGATCCGCGACGCCCTGCCGCCGCTGCTCGAGGCCGTGCGCGACTCGGGCGCGACCCCGCTGTGGGTGACCGACCCCATGCACGGCAACGGCATCACCACGCCGACCGGCTACAAGACGCGGCGCTTCGACGACGTCGTCGACGAGGTGCGCGGGTTCTTCGAGGCGCACCGGGCTGTCGGCACGTTCCCCGGCGGCATCCACGTCGAGCTCACCGGCGACGACGTGACCGAGTGCCTCGGCGGCTCCGAGATGATCGACGAAGAGACGCTGGCCACGCGCTACGAGTCGCTGTGCGACCCGCGCCTGAACCACATGCAGTCGCTCGAGCTGGCGTTCCTCGTGGCGGAAGAGCTCGAGAAGCGCTGACCTCAGGGGATGACGGATGCCTCGAGCCGAGGCATCCGTGAAGCCGGGTGTCAGCCGGCGGCCGTCACGCGCACTTCGGTGCCGCGCCGGTGGGTCGTGCCGGCTTCGGGGTCGGTGGAGGCCACCGTGAACAGGCCCCACACGAACTGGGGCACGACCGTGGTCGGGCGGAAGCCGGCCTCCTCGAGTTCGGCCATGGCGTCTGCGAGGTTGTCGCCGACGACGTTCGGCACCTCGATCGGCGGCGGCCCGAGCGAGACGATGAGTGTGGTGCTGTCGCCTTCGCGCCACCATCCGGCCGGCTCGCGCTCGGTCATGCGGATGACCGAGCCTTCGGCGATGTCGGCGCTGTATTCCTCGGTCTGACCGGCGATCGTGATGCCGGCCTCCGCGAGAATCCGCGTCGCGTCGTCGACAGGCTCTCCCACGACGCTCGGGAGCGGCCCGAGCGAGACGCCGAGCGAGGCCGAGTCGCCCTGGTGTGCGGTGCAGCCCTCGCCGCACTCGATGTCATCTCCGCCGGCAGCCGGGTGGACGACCACGTACACCACCGTGCCGGCGGGTCCGTCGGTGTAGTACTTCGCGCTCTCGCCGGGAGCGACGTGCTGGGCGGTCAGTTGCGCTCGGACATCCTCCTCGGTCAGCCCGTTGAGCTTCGGGAACGTCGCATCGGCCGGGCCGAGCGAGACCATGACCGTCACCTCGCTGTCGCGCTCCACGCGCATGCCGGCCGACGGGTCGGTGCTGATGACGTGACCGACCGGGATGTCCAGGCTGTTCGCGTCCTGCCGCACGGCGATGAGCGTGTCCTGCTCGAGTTCGGCGGCAGCCGCCTCGAACGTCATGCCCGACACGTCCGCGACCGCCACCATCGATCCGGGGCCCGACCCGAACCACCAGCCGAGACCGGCCGCGAGGGCGGCCAGCAGGAACACCACGGCGACGAGCCAGCCGCCCTTCGCGCGGCGGCGCTTCACCGCGGCGCGCAGGCGCGTCGCGTTGTCGACCTCCTCGAGGCCCGACGTCGGCCCGGTCGCGGTCGACGGGAGCACCGCGGTGAGCTCGCCGGTGGCAGCAGTGTCGTCG
>NZ_RRYE01000429.1 GCF_004010105.1 Microbacterium sp. CPCC 204701 | reverse complement strand
CGCCGCAGCGGCAGCCGCGGTCGCGGGGGACGCGATCGTCGCCGCCGAGTCCACGCCGACAGTGGAAGCGGATGCCGCGGTCGAGCTCGGCGGGCAGTCCGGGGCCGCCGAGATCAGCGAGACCGCAGAGCCCATCGAGCCCGACGGACCGAGAGCGGTCGACGAGCCGCGCGAGGCCCACGCAGGCCCGGCGGCCGTCGATGTGGAGGTTCCCGCGCCGGTCGTGGACCCCGCCGCCGGCGAACCGCACCAGCCCGCCGAACACGCCCTGCCGGCCGATGATCTCAGGGCCACCGAGACCGAAGCACCGGCACCGGCCGAGCCCGACCAGCTCGCCATGACCGATCCCGCGCACGACGGCGCGGAACCGAGTGAACCCGCGTCAGACACCACGACCCCCGACAACGGCTCAGCGGCGTTCGCCGTGGCCAGCACGGGCATCATCGACATCGTGCCGTTCGTCCGGCCCGAACCCGACTCCGCCGAGCCGTCCGCCTCGGAGAGGGAAGGCTCCGACGACCCGCCGCCCGACGCCGATCCCGACGTCGAAGAGCTCGGCGCGATCGACGACGAGCTGTCGGTTCCGGAGCCCGCCGAAGAAGACGACGCGCGTCCGTGGGAGAACCGCGAGAAGACGGATGCCGACCTCGAGGCCGACCGCTTCTTCGCCGCCTTCGACGCCGCCGAACGCGCCGCGGAGGAGGCCGCCGCGGTTGACGCCGACTCGGACTCCCGGTCGTTGAGCGAGCGGGGAATGAGCGAGTCGGTCCGCCCCGAACCGGAAGACGACGAGCCCGCCGCCGGCGCGGGATCCGACCCTGGTCCGGCGGACGCAGAGCCCGTCGACGCTCCCTCGCCCGACGAACCAGACGGCACCGACCACCGCGATGGCCACGACGAAGGGGACGAGCGATGAGCCTCACCGCGGCGACCCGCGCCGAGACCACGAAGCAGTTCAGCACGTCCGTGTGGTGGATCCTCGCGATCGTGCTCGTCGCCTACGTCGGATTCACGGCCGCTGTTCTCGGCCTCGTGCTGGGCGGCGCAGCGAGCGGCTCACTGCCGGGCGACGCACCGCCACTGCCCGAAGAAGGCCTCTCGGCGGCCCTGTACAGCGTCGCCACCGCGGTCGGCTACGTGTTCCCGCTGCTCATCGGCACACTGGTGGTGACCGCGGAGTTCCGCCACAAGACTCTCACCCCGACGTTCCTGGCGACCCCGCAGCGCGGGCGGGTGCTGGTCGCCAAGCTCGCCGTCGGCGCGCTGCTCGGCATCCTCTTCGGGGTGGTCGGCATCGTGGCCTCCGCCGGTCCCGCGGCGGCATTCCTCGCGTCGTTCGGACTCGACACCGATTTCACCTCCGTCGAGACCTGGGCGATGTTCGGACGGATGCTGCTCGCCTACGTCCTGTGGGCGCTCATCGGCGTCGGGATCGGCGCGCTGGTGCGCAACCAGGTGGGTGCGATCGTCGGCGTGCTCGTCTTCACCCAGTTCGTCGAGCCGATCGGCCGCGCCGCGTCAGGGTTCGTCGACGGGCTCGCGAGTTTCACGCAGTACCTCCCGGGGGCCGCGAGCGACGCACTCGTCGGAGCGAGCGTGTTCACGATGGGCATTCCCGAGGGGTCGATGACGCAGCTCGAATGGTGGCAGGGCGGCCTGGTGCTGCTCGGCTACGCGGTCGTGCTGGTCGTGCTGGGCCACGTCGTCAGCTGGCGCCGCGATGTCAGCTGACAGGGGTCAGACGGCAGGAGCGGGCGCGGGCGACTTGCGCTTGCGCGGCTTCTTCTCGGGTGCGGTCGGAGTCGTCCCGGTCTCGGCGGCGATCTCGGCGACGTCGGCGGGCTCCTCGTCGACCTCGAGCCGCAGCGCCTGCACGAGCGCGAGACCGTGGCGAGTGGTCAGGATGATGCGCTGGAACTCGGGGTGATCCCCGAGATCGATCACGACGCTCGGCCGGCGACGCCGGATCACCGCGAAGTCGTCGCCTCCGGCGGAACGCCACGTCCCCATCGCCACGACGCCGCGGAAGTGCGTGCCGGGGCTCGGGATGCCGCGCAGCCACGTCCACGCGTCGTCGGTCAGCTGAACCTTGGTGATGGACGAGCGTTCGATGACCACGTTCCCCTTGCGGAACGACATGGCGCGCTCGGCTCCCGACAGCACGACCTCGAGCTGCGTCGAGTCGAGCAGCAGCGTCACCATGCGACTAGTCTGCCAGCGGCTCCCGGCCGAGCCGGACTCATTTTGCTTACAGGAGGGCAACGATCCTCGGCCCCGCCCCGCACCGGCGATGCGAGACTGGTCCGGTGACCGTCGTCGCATCCTCTGCCGCCTCCTCCCCCGCGGCACCGCCCGCGCTCGAGCGCGCGCTCGAG
>NZ_RRYE01000428.1 GCF_004010105.1 Microbacterium sp. CPCC 204701 | reverse complement strand
CGGCGAGCAGCCACGCGTCGGGCCGGCCGCGCAGCACCTTCGAGCCGCGAGGCCCGCCGATGCCCGCCGTCGCGCCCAGCGGAGCGGTTGCCGCCCACGCCCCCGCGACACCTGCCGTTCCCGCGTCCGGATCGCCGTGGACGGCGAACTCGAGCTCGAGCCAGTCGTCGCCCCACTCCAGGGGCGTGTACTCCCGGCTCGGCCCGGCACGCAGCTCCTCGACCGTCTCGGCGCCGCTCGCGGGGAAGAAGATGCGGAGATGGTCGTCGGCGCCGAGCGAGTCGAACCCGGCGAGCCCGGAGCCCTCGAGGCGCACGCGCACGTAGGTCCGCGTCTGCCACTCGCGTGCCGTCAGCGTCACGCGCCGGAATCGCAGCTCAAGGCTCGTGGGCTCCAGCGTGAACGTGGGTGAAGTCATCGGATTCTCTCCTTCGGTGAGGGGATTTCGGGTCACTCCCACAGCACGACGCGCCGTCCGTTGATCTCGGCGACACGTGCGGGGGTGTCGTACAGCGCTGCGAGGCGCTCGTCGGTGACGACCTCGGAGACCGGCCCGTGGTGCTCGACCCGCCCGTCGCGCATCGCCACGATGTCGTCGGCGTACTGTGCGGCGACGTTGATGTCGTGCAGCACCACGACCACCGTCATCCGTCGCTCGTCGGCGAGGCGGCGCAGGAGCCGCATGAGCGCGACCGCGTGACGCGGGTCGAGATTGTTGAGCGGCTCGTCGAGAAGCAGGTGGTCGGTGTCCTGCGCGAGCGCCATCGCGACGAACGCCCGCTGCCGCTGACCGCCCGACAGCTCGTCGAGGAACCGGCCGCGCACCGCCCCGAGGTCGAGCAGCTCGATCGCGCGCTCCACCTGGACGCGGTCTTCGGCCGAGCGCCCCGAGCCGCCGTGCGGGAACCGCCCGTACGCGACGAGGTCGTCGACGCTCAGCCGGATCGCGAGGTGGTTGTCTTGGCGGAGGATCGCGAGGCGACGGGCGAGCTCGCGCGTGTGCGTGGTGCGCACATCCAGGTCGTCCACGGCGATCGCTCCCCGGTCGACGCCGACGAGCCGCCCGATCGCCGACAGCAGCGTGGACTTGCCGGCGCCGTTGGGTCCGATGACGGCTGTGAGGCCGGGGCGGATGTCGATCGTCACGTCGTCGACGGCGACGAGGGCGCCGTGGCGCTTGACCACCGAGTCGGTGCGGATCATCAGCGGGCCTTTCCAGAGAGCACGAGGACGATGAAGAACAGGCCGCCGACGAACTCGATCACGATCGGCAGCTCGGTGCCGAAGCCGAGAAGGCGGTCGAGGATGAGCTGCCCGCCGACCAGCGCGATCACCCCGATCGCGATGGCGGCCGGGACGCTGCGCAGATGACGGTGGCCCACGGCGCCGTAGGCGAGGTTCGCGACGATCAATCCGAAGAACGTCACCGGACCGACGAGGGCGGTGGATGCCGCGACCATCGCGGCGATCGCGACCACGACGTGCATCACCACGCGCCGGTGGGCGACGCCGAGCGAGATCGCCGTGCTCGCGCCGAGCGAGAGCACGTCGAGCTCCCGCCGGATCGGCCACAGCGATGCCAGCGCGACCGCGACCAGAACGCCGGTCGGCAGCAGCAGCTCACGATCCACCGATGTGAAGCTGGCGAACGTGAGGTCCTGCACGATCGCGAACGTGTCGGGGTCGAGCAGGCGCTGCAGGAATCCCGTCACCGAGCGGAACAGCACGCCCAGCACGAGCCCCGCGAGCACGATCACATGAAGGTCGAGGCGGCGGCGCACGAACAGCCACCAGTACAGGAGCACGATCGATCCCGTCATCAGCCCCAGCTCCACGAGCCACGACGCGAGCGGTGGAGCGGCGACGAGAAGCGCCGGCCCGATCGCGAACGCCACCACGGTCTGGATGGCGAGGAACACGGCGTCGAACCCCATGATCCCCGGGGTGAGGATCCGGTTGGACGTGATCGTCTGGAACAGCACCGTCGCAGCGCCCACAGCGGCCGCGGCGATGCCCATTCCGCCGATCGTGCGCACGCGCAGCCCGAGCGCATACTCCCACCTGCCGGGCAGGTCCGTGAAGAGGAACACCAGCACGATCGCGACGGCCAGGGCGGTGAGGGCGAGCAGCGCGCCCGTCGGATGCCGCAGGGTCCGGCCCGCGAGTCGCGCGCCGTCGAGGAACGTCACGGTCATCGGACCGCCTCCGTCCGCGCCGGAGTGCGCCGACGGCTGGGGCGGGCGGCTTCCGACGGGCGCGCCGTGCCGAGCAGCATCCAGAGGAAGACGACGCCGCCGATCACGCCCATGACGATCGAGATCGGGAGTTCGAACGGGAAGCGCACGACGCGGCCGATGATGTCGCACAGCAGCACGATCGCGGC
>NZ_RRYE01000427.1 GCF_004010105.1 Microbacterium sp. CPCC 204701 | reverse complement strand
CCGCGGAACCAGCCACGGACGCCCGGCCGGCGGCGGGGCGCGGCGGCCGCCGCGCGTTCGATCGTGTCGGCGGTCTCGACGGCCGGCGGCGCGGTCGTCGGTGTCAGCTGTGTCATGTCAGTCCTGTCGGGTCGGTCCCGCGTCGAGCCGGGTCTCCCAGGATGGGGGGCGCCCCGTCCCGGGAGACCCGCTGCGGTCACTCGGCCTCGGCGTACAGCGCCTCGGCCTGCGACTGCACGTCGGCGAGGAGCGCCGGGATGTCGGCGGTCTCGTCGGTCAGGACCGCCTGCACGACGGTGTCGAGCAGCGCGTAGACGTCCTGGGTCGCGACGCGGGGCTCGGCGATGAGCGGCTGGTCGAAGATGGCTTCTGTGTAGGGCGCCATCTGCTCGACGGGCACGTTGACGAAGGGCTCGATCCACGACTGGTACTGCTGGTACTGCTCCTGATCGAAGATCGGCAGCTCGGGAGCCCCGACAGGCTGGTCGAGCGACGCGGCGAGCTCGGCCGTCTCGACCACGGTGTCCTCGTCGGTGAGCTTGGCGAGGTAGTAGAAATCGATCCACTTCACGGCGGCGGCCTGCTCGGCCTCGCTCGCCTTGGGGTTGACCGCGGCGAGCGTACCGCCGCCGAGCAGACCTGGGTCCGCACCCTGCAGCGGGAGGACAGTGAGGCCGTAGTCGTCGGGGTTGAGAGCGTTCTGGGTCACCAGGTTGCCGTAGTTGCCACCACCCGACACATACATGCCGATTCGTCCGGAGGCGAAGTCCTGGTTGATCGTGCCCCAGTCGTAGAGGAAGTTGGAGCCCATCGAGTTGTCGCCCCAGCGCAGATCGTGAAGATACTGCAGCACCTCTGCGACCGCCGGGTCGGCATCGATCGTCGGCGCCGTGGCGTCACCGTTCTCGGTCCGGCCGCCGAAGGCGTTGACGAGCGTGGTGAGGATCCACCCGCCGGTGTTCCCGGACGTCATCGTCGCGTAGCCGGCCTGGCCCGTGGCATCCGCGATCTGCTTCGCCGCCTCGCGCACCTCGTCCCACGTCGCCGGCGGAGCGTCGGGGTCCAGCCCCGCGGCCTCGAACAGCGCGCGGTTGTAGTGCAGGCCCTGACCGTACGCGGCGATCGGGACGGCCCATTGGCCGCCGTCGTCCGCCTGTCCTGCCTGCGCGATGTTCGGGTTGAACTGGTCGGCGTATGGCAGCGCAGCCACGAGGTCGGAGATGTCGGCGATCTGCTCGTTTGCGATGAGCCCTCGACCGTCGGTGAACGGGATCGGGAACACGTCGGGGAGCGTGCCGGCGGCCAGGTCGGTCGTGAACGTCGGGGCGGTCCAGGTGTACTCGCGCGCCTCGACGTCGATGTCGGGGTTGTCCTTCTCGAACGCCTCGACGCGGGCGTCGAAGTTGTCACGGGCCTCCTGCTCGAGACCGGCGTCGGTGGCGACGGCGATCGTGACGGTGCCGTCGGCGTCGCCTCCGGCGTTCGCGCAGCCGGCGAGCAGGACTGCCGCGGTGGTGAGTGCGAGCGCGCCGGTGGCGGCGCGCCGGGTCGTGGACGTCATTGTCTGGTCCTTTCGGTTTCTGCTGTGAGTGGTGCTCATGTCACGCGGCCGTGACGCGGACGCGCGCTCCGGGATCCGTGGCGGCTCACAGCTCGAGCCACACGGTGGAGTCGGGGGGCAGGACATCGTCGGAGCCGGGGCCCGAGAGCGCGGCGCTGGCGAGCAGCAGGCGACGGTGCGCGGGCAGTGGAACCGCCACCGAGCCGAAGTTCGTCATCGAGACGGTGCGTTCGCCGCGGCGGAATGCCAGCACGTCGGCACCGAGTTCCAGCCACGACAGCCGCTCGCCGCGAAGGTCGTCGGCGGCGCGGCGCACCCGCAGTGCCTCGCGGTAGAGCGCGAGCATCGACGCGGCGTCGTCCTCCTGCGCCTCGACGGTGAGCGGCGCCCAGTCCGGCGGCTGAGGAAGCCATGTGGCGGCCGCGCCGAAGCCGTACGGCGGGCGGGATCCCGACCACGGCAGCGGGACGCGGCATCCGTCCCGACCAGGGTCGACACCCTCGGACCGGAAGTGCATCGGGTCCTCGATGACCTCGCGTGGCAGCTCGACCTCGGGCAGGCCGAGCTCGTCCCCCTGATAGATGTACATGCTGCCGGGAAGGGCCGCCGCGAGCATCGCGGCGGCGCGGGCGCGGCGCGTGCCGCGGGCCAGATCGGTCGGGATGCCGAACCTCTTGCGGGCGAACGCGAACGAGGAGTCGGCGCGGCCGTAGCGGGTCGCCGGACGCGTCACGTCGTGGTTCGACAGCACCCAGGTCGCGGGGGCTCCGACCGGCTCGTGCTCGGCGAGCGTGCGCTGGATGGAACCGCGCAAGGCCGCCGC
>NZ_RRYE01000426.1 GCF_004010105.1 Microbacterium sp. CPCC 204701 | reverse complement strand
CCATGCGCCGCGGCGAACCGGTGCCGACACGAGCCCCGGCGGGGAGCGTCTCGAGGGTGAGCCCGTCGCGCGCGCACAGCGCGTCGCGGGGATCCTCGCGCGCGGGGATCGCGGCGACGACGAGCTCGTCGTGCGGCGCGGTGGGGAGGTCTTTGAGCGAGTGCACGACCACGTCGCAGCGGCCCTCGCGCAGGGCGTCGCGCAGGGCGCCGGTGAACAGGCCCGTCCCGCCCGCGCGCGAGAGCGGCTCGTTCGAGCGGTCGCCGTCGGTCGTGATCGTCACGAGCTCGGTCGAGACCCCGGTCGCGTCGGCGAGGTCGTCGGCGACCATGCCGGTCTGCGTGAGGGCCAGCGTGCTTCCGCGGGTGCCGATGCGGATCGTGGTCACGACAGCACCTCGGCGATCTCTTCGATCCCGATGCGACGCCCGGTGAAGAAGGGCACCTCCTCGCGCACGTGGCGGCGCGCGTCGGTCTGACGCAGGTCGCGCATGAGGTCCACCAGCTCGACCAGCTCGGGGGCCTCGAGCGCGAGGATCCACTCGTAGTCGCCGAGGGCGAACGACGCGACCGTGTTGCTCAGCACCGTGCGGTGCTGGGAGCCCTTGCGGCCGTGGTCGGCGAGCATCCGGCGCCGCTCGTCGTCGGGGAGGATGTACCAGTCGTACGACCTCACGAACGGGTAGACGGTGAGCCACGACTCGGGGTCTTTGCCGCGCATGAAGGCGGGGAGGTGGCTGGCGGTGAACTCGGCGTCGCGGTGCACGCCCATCGCGTTCCACACCGGCAGCAGCGAGCTCAGGGGGGCAGCGCGGCGCAGCGTGCGCAGCGCGGCCTGGAGTGCCTCGGGCGGTGCGTTGCGGCCGTTCGCGCCGTGGAGCCACACCATGAGGTCGGCGTCGGCGCGGAGGGCCGAGACGTCGTAGAACCCGCGGACGGTGACGCCCGTCGCCTCGATCTCCGCGACGGTTTCGGCGAGGCGTCCGACGGGGGCGAGCCCCGGCCCGGTCGACGACCACTCGGGGTCTCGCCGGAAGACGGCCCACAGGGTGTAGCCGAGGGTTTCGGGAGAGGAGGTCGCCGAGGCATCCGTCATGCTTCCATCCTCCCACTCCGCGGCCGAGGGGCGATCCCGGCGCCGTCTGCGACTCCGACAGCCGGGGGCGCCGTGGGTGAAACGCCTCTTGCGCGGGACGGGCGGCGGGTATATCCATGGCCTGAGGCGCTCACTGGGGCCCGCGGAACCGCCGCGGGATGGACGCGCGGAAGGCCGGGGATCCCATGAAGGCATTTGCTGTCACCGCGCAGGGTGAACAGCCCGCGCACACCGATGTCGACATGCCGGAGCCTGAGCCGGGAGAGGCGCGCGTGCGCGTGATCGCGGCGTCGGTCAACGGCTTCGACCGCGCCGTCGCGGCGGGATGGATGGCGGCGTACGTCGAGCACCGCTATCCGGTCGTGCTCGGGCGCGAGTTCGCCGGCATCGTCGACGCGGTCGGCGATGGGGTCACAGGCCTGCAGGTCGGCGACCGGGTGCTCGGCGTCGTCTCGAAGCCGTTCCTACGCGAAGGCGCGTTCGCCGAGTTCACGACCGCCGCCGCGGACGGGGGGCTCGTCGTCGCACCGGGCAACCTCTCGGACGCACAGGCCGCCTCGCTCGGGCACACCGGCTCGACGGCGCTCACGATCCTCGCCTCGGCAGGTGACGTGGAGGGCAAGACCGTGCTCGTCGTCGGGGCGACGGGCGGCGTCGGAACGCTCTTCGTGCAGCTCGCCGCCGCGGCGGGGGCGGAGATCATCGCCACCGGACGAACGGCGAGCGGCCGCGAGCTGCTCGCCCAGCTCGGCGCGACGCACACGGTCGACTACGCCGACCTCGACGCGGTGCGCGCGCTCGCTCCCGACGGCGTCGACGTCGCGGTGCACCTGGCCGGCGACGCCGGTGAATTCGCGAGCCTCGTCAAGGACGGCGGCATGCTCGTCTCGCCGGTGCTGCCCTCACCCGACCTCTTCCCTGAGCAGGACCGCCTCACGCCCGTGCCCATCGCGGGCTACCCGAGCGCGGACGCGCTCGCGATCCTCGCCGAGCTGGCGGGCTCGGGCAGCCTGCAGGTGATCGTCTACCGGGAGCATCCCTTCGACAGGGCCGGGCAGGCGCTCGGCGAGTTCGGACACGAGACGATCGGGAACATCGTCATCCGGATCGGATGACGACGGCGACGGATGCCTCGGACGGGGCCATCGACCCCGTTCGGTCGCTAGCCCTCCCGCGTGTGGCGACCGGGGTCCGCGAGGAGCGCGGCGGCGGTGCGCTCGGCGTGCGCGACGATGCCGGCGAGCCCCGACCCGGCGACCGTCTCGCCGACGACGGCGAGCCCGGACGGGCC
>NZ_RRYE01000425.1 GCF_004010105.1 Microbacterium sp. CPCC 204701 | reverse complement strand
CGCCGCCGCCCGCCGCGGCGGCGCCGGGACCGGGATGCCCGGGCGTCGCGAGCTGGGCGCCCGCGGCCTCCCACCGCTCGACGATCTCGCGATGCCAGTCGACCTCGAACCAGTCCCGCAGCGAGTCGGCGATGATGCCGCCGACGCCCTCGACGCCGGCGAGCTCGTCACGGCTCGCGGCGCGGATGGCCTCGATCGAGCCGAACCACTGCGCGAGCGCACGTGCCGCGACCGGACCGACGTGGCGGATGTTGAGGGCCACCAGGAACCGCCACAGCTCCTTGGTCTTGGCCCGCTCCAGCTCGTCGAGCAGCGTGAGAGCCTGGGCCGACGGCTGCGGGCCGGTCAGCCCGGCCTTCTTCTCGGCGGCGCTCGGGTTGCGGCGGAAGGGGGCACGCCGCACCGGCTCACCCGTCTTCTCGTCCACGCGCGGCTCGCCGGTCTCGGCGTCCCGCACGACGACCTCGATCGGCACGAGCTGATCGATCGTGAGATCGAAGAGCGCGGCTTCGGTCTCGAGCGGCGGCGTCTCGGGAACCGACGGCTGGGTCAGCGCTGCCGCGGTGACCTCGCCGAGCGCTTCGATATCGAGTGCGCCACGCGAGCCGATGTGCTCGACGCGGCCGCGCACCTGTGCCGGGCAGGCGCGCGTGTTGGGGCAGCGCAGGTCGATGTCGCCCTCCTTCGCCGGCGCCAGCAGGGATCCGCACTCGGGGCAGGCGGTCGGCATGACGAACTCGCGCTCGGTGCCGTCGCGCAGCTCGACGACCGGGCCGAGGATCTCGGGGATGACGTCGCCCGCCTTGCGGAGCACAACGGTGTCGCCGATCAGCACGCCCTTGGCCCGGACGACGTCCTGATTGTGCAGGGTCGCCTGCCGCACGACGGATCCGGCGACGCGCGCCGGCGCCATCACCGCGAACGGGGTCGCGCGCCCGGTGCGCCCGACAGACACGACGATGTCGAGGAGCGTGGTGTTGACCTGCTCGGGCGGGTACTTGTACGCGATCGCCCACCGCGGTGCGCGGCTCGTGGCGCCCAGCTCGTCGTGGAGGTCGAGTTCGTCGACCTTGACCACGACGCCGTCGATCTCGTGCTCGACGGCGTGGCGGTGCTCGCCGTAGTGCTCGACGAACTCGAGCACGCCGTCGATGTCGTCGGCGGTGCGGAAGTACGGGCTCGTCGGCAGGCCCCATTCGGCCAGCAGCCCGTAGATCTCACTCTGCGCCGACACCGGCGGGCGACCCCACGCGCCGATCCCGTGGACGAACAGCCGCAGCGAGTCGAGACGAGCCTGACCGGCCTCGCGCTCGAGCCCGTCCTTCTTGTCGAGCTGCTGGCGGAGTCCTCCCGAAGCGGCATTGCGCGGGTTCGCGAACGCCGGGAAGCGCCGTTCGGCGCTCACCCGCGCCTTCGCCTCGTCGAACGCGCGGCTGCGGGCACGCGCCTCGTCGACCGCGCGGTCGCGCATATCGGCCTGCAGCGCGTTGAGGCCTTCGAACGCCTTGACCGGGATGAAGACCTCGCCGCGGATCTCGACGAGATCGGGGTGGCCCGTGCCTGCGAGGCGCTGCGGGATGCCGGGCACGCGGATGGCGTTCATCGTGACGTCCTCGCCGATCCGGCCGTCGCCCCGCGTGGCGGCCGAAGTGAGGACCCCGCGGTCGTAGCGCAGACTGATCGCGAGGCCGTCGATCTTCAGCTCGGTGAGCCAGCGGACCTCGCGTCCCGCGGCGGCCTTCGTCTTGACGCACCAGTCGCGCAGCTCGTCGGGGCTGAACACGTTGTCGAGGCTCAGCATGCGCTCGGCGTGCTCCACGGGTGCGAACATCGAGCCCTCGGCCGCGCCCACCGTCTGGGTGGGCGAGTCCTGCCCCTGCAGCTCGGGGTGCAGCCGCTCGAGCTCTTCGAGCCTATGCATCCACCCGTCGTAGGTCGCGTCGTCGACGATCTCGGCGTTGCGCCCGTAATAGGCGTCGCGCGCGTCGAGGATGCGCTCGGTCAGGTGCACGGCCTCCGTGCGCGCCGCGTCCAAGCCGGGATCGTCGGGTAGGGCCACGTCTGCGTCATCCGTCACCCCGCCAGTCTAGGAGCGGCCTCCGACGCCTGCGGGAGCGATCAGGCGCCGACCGGGACCGCCGACACCGTGCGGTCGATGGTGAACTGGCCGACCACCCGCGTGCCGTCGTAGAGCACCGCCGTCTGACCGGGCGCGACGCCGTCGAACGGCGTCTCGGGCACCACGGTGAGCAGCCCGTCGGCGAGCGCCGCGCGGGCAGGCACCGGGTCGGCGTGCGCGCGGATCTGCACGTCGCACGCGAACTCCGGCGCCTCGGGCGCGCTGCCTGCCCACGAGTACCGCTCCCCCGCGATCTCGGCGGTCGCGAGCGCCT
>NZ_RRYE01000424.1 GCF_004010105.1 Microbacterium sp. CPCC 204701 | reverse complement strand
ATCACCGGAGCGCCGCGCCACGGCGCGGTCGCACGGCTCGAGATGCCCGACGGCCCGCTCGCCGACATCGCCTCGGGGCCGCGCGTGGGCGTCGCGGGCGTCGCCGGCACCGCGGTGTTCCCGTGGCGGTTCTGGGTCCCCGACGACGCGACCGTGTCGCCGTTCCGCTGGGGGCGGGGTGCGCAGCAGGCGGCTGTCAAGGGCGACAAACCCCCCGTGCTAGACTGACTGTTTGTCTGCGCGCACTCCAGCACGCAGTTCGTACCCCTCGTCAGCTCCGGCCGAGAATCCGGTCACTGAGCCTGTCGAAGGGTGCAGACAAGGGATCTTGGGTGGGGCCGTCCGGCCTCACGGTACTAAGGAGACATCACTATGGCAGCAGTGTGCCAGGTGACTGGAGCAGTTCCCGGTTTCGGTCACAACATCTCGCACTCGCACCGCCGGACGAAGCGCCGCTTCGACCCGAACGTGCAGAAGAAGACCTACTTCGTTCCGTCGCTGGGTCGCAACATCAAGCTCAACGTCTCGGCCAAGGGCATGAAGGTCATCGATGCCCGTGGCATCGAGGCTGTCGTCCGTGACCTCAAGGCGAAGGGTGTGAAGCTCTGATGGCCAAGAAGGCACAGGACGTCCGTCCGATCATCAAACTGCGTTCGACCGCGGGCACGGGTTACACCTACGTCACGCGCAAGAACCGCCGCAACAACCCCGACCGCATCGTGCTGAAGAAGTACGACCCGGTCATCCGCAAGCACGTCGAATTCCGAGAGGAGCGCTGATCCATGGCCAAGAAGAGCAAGATCGCGCGCAACGAGCAGCGCAAGGTGGTCGTCGACCGCTACGCCGCCAAGCGCGCCGAGCTGAAGAAGGCGCTCGTCTCGCCGACCTCGACCGACGAGGAGCGCGAGGCCGCTCGCGTGGGCCTGCAGAAGCTGCCCCGCAACGCGTCGCCGGTGCGCGTGCGTTCGCGCGACGTCATCGACGGCCGCCCGCGCGGTGTCCTCACCAAGTTCGGCATCTCGCGTGTCCGCTTCCGCGACATGGCACACCGTGGCGAGCTGCCCGGCGTGACCAAGTCGTCGTGGTGACACCGCACGCTGACACGTCAGAAAGGCCCGGAGTTCCTCGGAACCCCGGGCCTTTCCCGTTCCCGGCTCAGGCGAGCCGGTGCCCGTGGCTGCCGGCGACGGCGCGCAGCACGTCGTCGGTCGACTCGCCGGTGATGTGCGGGTATTGCTCGATGAGCACGCGCGCCAGCTCGTCCATGACCTGAGCCAGGAGCGCGCCGGCTGCTCGCAGATCGCCGTCGTGCGACCGCAGCGCGCCATCGCGCAGTTCCATCGCGTAGCCGATGGCGCGTGGTGCCGACAGGCGCTCGTCGCGCTCGGTGAAGTAGAAGATCTCGTTGCTCTGCACCAGGTCGGCGGTGAGCTCTGTGACCAGACGCGCCACGGACGAGACGACGGATGCCGCGTACCCGGCCGAGACGGTCACGGAAAGCTCGGTGAAACCCGAGGAATGCAGGCTGGTCAGTTCGATCGCGAGCGCGCGGCGGCGGGCCAGGGCGGGATAGATCTGCATGAACCACGACACCGAGGCCGACAGCAGGACGAAGCCCGTCAGCGCCTCGAGGGGCGACAGCAGGCGGATGACGGGAGCGGCCGGGACGACATCGCCGAGACCCAGAGTGGTCAGCGCGACCAGGGAGTACGTGACCGACTCGAGGAACGGGTGATAGTCGCCGGGGTCGACGCCGCTGTACGAGAACCCGTCGGGGAAGTGCGGCAGGTAGATCAGCGCCCATCCCAGCGTGATCAGGAGGATCCACGCGCCGATCGTCGCGAGGATCGTCAACGGGCCCCCGACGGCGAGAGGGCGGCGCCGCCGCGACAACGACCAGACCGCGCGGAACACGAGCGTGGTGAGCCGGCCGGTGGACGCGGGGCGCAACAGGGTGTGGAACACATCGTTGAGCGCGATGCCGAGCAGGACGATGCCGGCGAGCGTGCTGACGGCGGTCATGCCGCAACACTAGTTGGCGGGAAAGTCGAGGACGAGGGCACGACCGCGGCCACCGCCGTACGAAGCGGACACCCCCGGGTTGTCAAGGACAGGGGCGGCGCGCGGAGCGCCGCCCTAAGCTCTGACTCATCCGAGACGGGAGGGCCGGTGAATCTCGATCCGTTCTTCGAGGAGCGGCTGCGCGTGCACCGCAAGTACCTCTTCGACCAGGCACTGGGCTCGGTGCGCTCGCGGCTGAGCGCGCTGTGGCCCTTCGCCAAGGGCCCGGCGCCGGCGATGGGAATGGGCGGCGGTGCTGCGTCGACGGCAGCTCACAAGCCGAAAGGCGACGGCGCAGGCGCACCCGGCAAGACGACGACCCCGGTCGGCCCG
>NZ_RRYE01000423.1 GCF_004010105.1 Microbacterium sp. CPCC 204701 | reverse complement strand
GACCCGGTCATCGCTCAGGTGAGCCTCGACCACGTGCTCGGAGTGGATCCGATCGACCTCAACCCACACGGCCGGACGAATCCGCACGGGCGCACCAACCCGCACGGGCGCACGAACCCTCACGGACGGACGAACCCTGCCGGCACCGAAGGATACGCCTACCCGGGGTCCGGTGGGCTCGAATTGGTGACGTTCGTCGGACCGCCGCCGGCCGAGCGCCATACCGTCGCGGACGGCGGACGCCGACCCGTCATCGCGTTCGCTGACACGGGCTGCGGCGAGCATCCGTGGCTGACGTCCGACCAGCGCACAGTGGTGCGCACGATCCGTTCGTCGAGCGGCGAGGTCATCGGGGTCGACGACGCGCGGACCGATCCCGAGAAGTACGGAGATCTGTCGGGACCGCTGGACGGCTTCCTCGACGACGCTGCCGGGCACGGGACCTTCGTGGCGGGGATCCTGCGTCAGGTGTGCCCCGACGCCGAGTTGATCGCGATCCGCGTGGCCGACAGCAACGGCAGCGTCCTCGAGAGCGAGCTCATCACGGCGCTGGAGGAGCTCGCCGACTGGATCGACGCCGGCACGGACGACGACCCGCACCACGTGGACGTCCTCAACCTCTCCCTCGGCTATTACCACGAGACCCCGGAAGACGGACGCTTCAGCCTGCGTCTCTTCCAGGCGCTCCGTGCACTCCGGTCGAGGGGGTGCGTCGTCGTCTGCTCCGCGGGCAACGACGCGACGGAACGGCCCGCGTTCCCGGCGGCGCTGTACAACTGGGGCGACCCCGACCTCACCTTCGACGAGCCGACGGATGCCGCGCGCCATATCGCCGTCGGGGCGCTCAATCCCCAGCGCACCTCTGTCGCGCTCTTCAGCAACGTCGGCGATTGGGTGACGACCTTCGCCCCCGGTACGTCGGTGCTGAGCATCTTCCCGTCGTTCGAAGGTGGCATGCAGGCGGCTTCGCGCGCGGACAAGGGCGATAGACGGCGACAGAGCCTCGATCCCGACGACTTCTCCAGCGGTCGCGGTGGGGGATTCGCGGTATGGAGCGGGACTTCGTTCGCGGCTCCCTTCGTGTCGGCGACGATCGCGGCGCAGCTCGCGCCCTCCCTGGTGCAAGGCGCGAAGACCGCACACGCCGGGAACGCCGTCGAGAAGGCGCTCGAGGCGCTCCAGCAGGATGACGGGTCACGGCTGACCGCGTAGCGGCTTTCACGAGTGCCCCCGGATCCTCGAGGATCGCGCCATGATTGCTACATGGGGACCGGGGGCGAGGCAGCGGCGAAGCATCGACGCGGCGTCGATCTGGCCAACCGCGGCAGGTACGCGAACGCGCGGCGAGTGCTCGCTGCGGCATACGAGGCCGCCGAGGCTGCGGGCGACGTCAACCTCATGGCTCGCGTCGTCGGCACCGTCGCATACGTGCTCGCCCGGCTCGGCGACGTCGACGAGGGTGAGCGCCTGTGTCTCGAAATGCTGTCGCGCGAGGGACTCGATGACGTGACGGTCGCTCAGCTGCACGGCCAGCTCGGTGCCCTCGCGCTCGAGCGCGGGCTTCCGGATCGTGCAGTCGACTGGCTCACGAAGGGCGCCGACGGGCTGCGCGACGAGCCGGTTCGTCGCGCCAACGTCCTGATGAACCGCAGCCTCGTCGAGATGGACCGCGGCCGCCTCGATGCGGCTCAGGGGGACCTCGAGGAGGCGGAAGGCATCTACCGTGCGGCGGGCCTCGCCGAAGAGGCGAATCAGGCCGTCCACAACCTGGGATACCTTGCGATGCGACGTGGCGACGTGCTGACCGCGCTGAAGACCATGCAGAGCGTCCGCGACCCCCTCGATGAGGGCTCGGACGTGTGGGCCGCCATCAACGAACTGGATCGCGCAGAAGTGCTCCGCGACGCCGGCCTCGTGACCGAGGCGGAGACACTGCTCGAGAAGGCGGCTGCTGTGCTCGGCCGGAAGCGGGCACCCCGCGAGCGCGCGGGCGCCGAGTATCAGCTGGCGCGGTCGCTCCTGAATCACGATCCCGATCGCGCGGTGATCGCTGCGCGCATCGCGGCGCGTCGTTTCCGGGCGCTCGGAAGTGACGGGTGGGCGCTCCGCGCAGAGGCGATCAAGCTGCGCGGGCAGCTTGCGGTGGGGCGGGTCGACCGGTCGGGGCGACCGGCGCGGCAGGGACGCCGAATGCCCTCGGCGGCGACGGTGGACGCTGTCGTCGCCGCGCTGAGACAGCATCGCTTCGTCGCGGAGGCGGAGGCCCTCCGGCTGGCGGATCTGCGGGCGCGGGTTCGCCTGCACCGCCGTCCGGTGCCCGGGGCGGTGCGGATCCCACCGCGCATGCCGTTGGAGGTCGCGATGCTGGCGCACGAGACCCGGGCCGCGGTCGCAGCG
>NZ_RRYE01000422.1 GCF_004010105.1 Microbacterium sp. CPCC 204701 | reverse complement strand
ATGCCGCGGGCCGGCCCTCTGCGCCGGTCATCGCCGCGCCGAGCGCCGACCCGTATGGTCCGGACTCGTCAGCCGCGGCCGCGCCCGACCTCGACCTCGCTGCGGCGGCCCGTGCTCTGCGCGAGGCGGCCGGCTCGGAGTTCGCGCACCTCGTCCCTGAGCACGACCGCGACGACGACGGGTGGGACGACGCGGACGCATCGACGGATGCCGCTGCCCAGGCATCCGCTCGGCCGTCGCGCGCGCACCAGGCGCAGTTCCTGCCGGGCGGGCTCATCGCGAACACCGACCTCGGGCACGACCTGGTGCGGTTCTGGCGCGCGGAGACAGGTGGCCTGAAGCGCGTGCAGCACGTCGTCCTGCCGAAGGGCAGTGGTCCGCGGCACCTGGTGTGGCACCCGAGCGGGCACCTCTACGTCGTCACCGAGCTCTCGTGCGAGCTCTTCGTGCTCGCGCCCGCCGTCGACGGACGGTGGCGGCTCGTGGGCGGCACGCCACTCGGAGTCGGCACTCTGCCGACTGACACCGCCGCCGAGCTCGCCCTCTCGCGCGACGGCGAGTTCCTGTACGCCGGAGTGCGCGGCAGCAACACGATCGCGACGCTCCGGGTGCGCGGAGCGGGCGAGACGGTCGAGCCGGTCGCCCTCGCCGACGCGGGCGTGAACTGGCCGCGACACCACCTCATCGTCCGCGACACGCTGCTCGTGGCCGGTCAGCGCTCAGACGAGGTCGTCTCGCTTACGCTCGACCTGCGCACCGGCGTGCCGGGCCGCGTTCGCCACCGCACGACGGCGCCGTCGCCGACCTGCATCCTTCCTGCCCGCTGACGCAGGGCCGCACTCACGCGGCGGCGACCGATGCCGCGCCGCTCCGCGCGTCGGACGGCTCGCACAGCCGCAACACGACGTGCTCGGCATCCCGGCCCATGCCCATGAGCGTGCCCGACGTCGGCGCGTACTGGAACGGCAGTCCCATGAACGCGAGGCCTGCAACCCCGGTCGCGATCCCGCGCCGGTGCGCCACCGACCCGTCAGCACCGAATGCGGCCGGGATGTCGATCCACCGCAGATCGGGCGTCGACCCCGTGCACCACACCACCGTCGAGGCGGGGACCGTCTCGCCGTCGTCGGTGAGGGGCAGCCCGCTCTCGACCCCCGCGATCCGGCCCGTGCGCCGCACCCCGGCCTTGTCGAGATGCGCGACCTTGTTGCGCACCAGGTTCACGCCGTGCCCGTGCTGCTCGGCGAAGGCGCGGCGCCCGCGTTCGGTGTCGAGGGTGAGGCTGCCCAGGCGGCGGAGGAAGACGCCCGAGAGCAGGTTGCCGACGGGGTGGTCGATGTCGATGGGCACCTGGCCGGGGTGGCGGCCGGCGAGCGTCGTGGCGTGACCGGAGGCCGCGGACTCGAGCGCGATGTCGGTCCCCGAGTTCGCCGCGCCGACGACGAGCACCGGCCCTGGCGCGAGGTCCTCAGGCCCGCGGTAGTCGAGCGAATGCAGCCGGTGGATCGACGGATCGAGCTGAGCGGCGAACGATGGCGTCACCGGCATCCGATGAGCGCCGGCGGCGACGACCACGCGGCTCGCCGAGATGGGCTCTCCGCTCGACAGCTCGAGCCTGAAGCGACCGGCCGCGTGCGTCAGCCGCTCGACTCGAGTGGACAGCCGCAACGGCACTCGGGTCTCGTCGGCGTATCGCTCGAGGTAGTCGGCGAGCTGGGACGCGGTCGGGAACTCGAAGAACCGGATGCCGAGCCGAAGCCCGGGCAGCTCGGCGAGCCGGCGCGGCGTGAACAGCCGCAGCGAGCGATAGCGCTCCCGCCACGAGTCGCCCACCCGGTCGGCGGCGTCGATGACGAGGTGCTCGGCGCCGCGCCGGCCGAGCAGCCTTGCCACGTGGAGCCCGGCCGCGCCGGCCCCGATCACGACGGTGTCAATGTGCGTGCTGTCCATGATTCCTCCCGTTCTGCTCACCGTATGAGGGCGCTCGGGGGCGGGCATCGGCAGAAATGACCAATTCCCGTTGCCGCGGCCGGCTTGCCGGTTGGGCGGTCAGGAGGTCGCGGCGAGGCCGTGCTCGAAGGCGTAGGCGGTTGCGGCGGAGCGGCTGGGCACACCCAGCTTCGCGAGGATGTTGCCCACGTGGCGGGCGACGGTGCGCTCGCTGAGGAAGAGATGTTCGGCGATGCGCCGGTTCGACCACCCGCGCGCGACGAGCGCCAACACCTCGCGCTCGCGACGGCTGAGACCCGGTTCGATCGGCGCGCCGGGTGCGTCGGCCGCGGCCAGCCGCTCGAGCCGGACGAGGTCGGGGATCGCTCCGAGGCCTTCGAGCACTCCTCGAGCGGCGTCGAACTCGAGCTCGGCGCCCTCGGCGTCGCCGACCGCATGGACGGCGGCGCCGATCG
>NZ_RRYE01000421.1 GCF_004010105.1 Microbacterium sp. CPCC 204701 | reverse complement strand
CAGCCAGCTCGCGCCGCCGCCTGCGCCGTCCGCCGCGCCCGATCCGCCGCCGGCGGCGTCGGTCAGGCCGTCTGCGGCGGCGTCGACCGCGCCGAGCCAGTCTTCGTCGGCGAGCGCGGGCTGCACCCGCTGCTGCTCGATCGTCGCGAGCTGGTCGAAGGTCACCGGGCCCTCGGAGGCGCCCGAGAGGTAGTACTGCCGGCCCTCGGCGGCGACGGCGAGGAGGTACTGGGTCACGCCGAGGCCGTTCTCGTCGGCAGTCTGGTTCGCCCAGCTCCCGCTGTCTGCGGGGTCGGTGAACTCGTCGACGTACACGACCCACAGATCGAGCCCGGTCTGGGTCTTCAGTTCGTCGAGCCGCTCCTGCGCCTGCGCCTCCTCCGACGACGAGAGCACGCCGGCGTCGTCGAGCACGTAACTCGAGCCGAGCGTGACCGGAGGCGTGGCCGAGGCAGCCGTCGCACCCATCACCGTGACCGCGACCACCGCAGCGGACACCAGCGCTGCCGTTCGGCGCAGTCGCATCGATCCCCCTCTAAGACTCGGGGTTTCCCCACATGCGAGTCTATGCAGGCGCGGGGATACGACGGTAGCCCGAGGTGCCCGCCGGCACGGGCGGCGGGTCGCTGCCAGGCAACCGGCGCCCGTGCCGGTAGCCTTGCCGATCCGGAGGACGAGGATGGACGATCGCTACGGCGCCGATGTGCTGGCCACAGGATGGAAGGGCCACGGGATGCGAGAGCTGCCCCGGGCGGCGGCATCCCGCGATCTCGTCGTCGAGGTCGCGGACGACGGGTTCTGCGGTGCCGTGGTCGGGGTCTCGGGCGGCATGGTCGAGCTCGAGGACCGCGCCGGCCGGCGCCGGCTGTTCCCACTCGGCCCGGGATTCCTGATCGACGGCCGGGATGTCGTCCTCGGGCCGCCCGTGGCAGCTCCGGCGAACACCGGACCCCGGCGCACGGCGTCGGGCTCGTTCGCCGCACCCGACTCGCGCGCCCGCACGGCGCGGGCCAGCCGCCTCTTCGTGGAGGGCCGGCACGACGCGGAGCTCGTCGAGAGGGTGTGGGGCGACGACCTGCGCGCCGAAGGCGTCGTCGTCGAGTACCTCCAGGGCATCGATCTGCTGCAGGCCGCCCTCGACGAGGAGCCGCCGTCGGCGGAGCGCCGCTACGGCGTGCTGGTCGACCACCTCGTGCCCGGATCGAAGGAGACCCGCATCTCGGAGGCGATCTCGCGCGGCCGGCACGGCGCCCACCTTCTCATCGTGGGGCACCCGTGGATCGACGTGTGGCAGTGCGTGACGCCGCGCTCGATGGGAATCGAGCGCTGGCCCGAGGTGCCGCGCGGCATCGAGTTCAAGGTCGGCGTGTGCCGCGCACTCGGCTGGCCGGCGCGCGACCAGGCCGACCTCGCCCGCGCGTGGCAGCGCATCCTCGCGTCGGTGAAGAGCTACCGCGACCTCGAGCCGGCGTTCCTGGGCCGTGTGGAAGAGCTGATCGACTTCGTGACGCAGGAGGCGTCGTAGCCTGGTGGGGTGTCCGAATCCGCCGCGCCGACGCCCGAGACCCCCACCTTCCGCGATCGTCCCGTATCGTTCGTGCGACGCAGCGGACGGATGTCGGAGGCCCAGGAGCGCGCGTGGAGCGAGCTCGCGCCGGCCTATGTGATCGAGGCGCCGCGCGACATCGCGTCGACGAGCATCCGTCCGGGATCGGCGATCGACCCGGTCGAAGTGTGGGGGCGCGAGGCGCCGCTCATCGTCGAGATCGGCTCGGGACAGGGGCACGCGGTCGTGCACGCGGCCTCGTCGCGGCCCGCGGACGACTTTCTTGCGATCGAGGTGTTCAGGGCGGGCCTGGCCCGCACGATGCTCGACGCCGACCGCGCCGGCGCGCGCAACCTCCGCCTGGTCGAGGCGAACGCGCCCGAGGTGCTCGAGCACCTGCTGCCCGCGGCATCCGTCGCCGAGCTCTGGGTGTTCTTCCCCGACCCGTGGCATAAGAAGAAGCACACCAAGCGCCGGCTCGTCACCGCGGACTTCGCGCTGATCGCGGGGGGTGCACTGCGCGACGGCGGGATGCTGCGGTTCGCGACCGACTGGGAGGACTACGCGCTGCAGATGCGCGAGGTCATGTCGGCCGCCAGCGATTTCGAGCCGGCGTTCGAGGGGCAGTGGGCGCCGCGCTTCGACGGTCGGGTGCTCACGGCGTTCGAGCGCAAGGGTGCACGCGTCGGCCGCGAGATCCGCGACCTGGCGTACCGTCGAGCGACTCGCACATGAGCGGGGCTCCGGGGTCGTCCACGGGGCCGCTCCCGGTCCCGGGCGGGCGCGCGGACGCGGACGCGGCGCAGACTCCGCCGCGCGACCGCTGGAGGTTCCTGCGGCCGCTCGCGCACCGCGACTTCCGCATGCTGTTCGG
>NZ_RRYE01000420.1 GCF_004010105.1 Microbacterium sp. CPCC 204701 | reverse complement strand
CGAGTGGTTCGTCGGGATGTCGCGCTCGATCGTGCCGGCCGCCTGGGCCGCGGCGAACGTCTCCGGATCGACGCCTCCCCAGAACCAGAAGACCAGCGGCACGCCGGCCTCGCGCGCGAACCACGAGACGTCCTCGCTCCCGGTGAACATGCCGGGGTCGATGACCGTGCCCTCTCCGAAGGCGGCGTCGAACGCGAGCACGAGCCGCGCAGTCGCGTGGACGTCGTTGATCGTCGGCGGCAGTGTGTGATCGGTGACGATGACCGGCGGCTCCTCGGCGCCGGACGCCTGCGCCTCGGCGCGGACGATCCGCTCGACCTTGGCGAGCACCGCGGCACGCGCCTGGTCGTCGGGGTAGCGCAGGCTCAGCTCGAGCCTCGCCTCGGCCGGGATGATGTTGTTCTTCAGTCCCGCGTGGATCGAACCGACGGTCACGACCGCGACATCGCGCGGATCGACCTCGCGCGACACGATCGTCTGCAGGCGCATCACGGTGGCCGCCGCCATCACGACGGGGTCGATCGTGGCCTGGGGGCGTGAGCCATGGCCCCCGCGGCCCAGAAGAGTGACGGAGAGGCCGTCGGATGCCGCCATCTGCGTGCCGCTGCGCACGCCGATGGTGCCCGCCGGCAGCGGCGTGACGTGCTGGCCGAGCACGATGTCGGGCTGGGGGAAGCGCTCGAGCACCCCGTCGGCGATCATGGCCTGCGAGCCGGCGCCGTACTCCTCGGCGGGCTGGAAGACGGCGACCACCGTGCCCGACCACTGGTCTTTCGTGGCGACCAGGCGTTCGAGGGCGCCGATCAGGGCGGTGACGTGCATGTCGTGGCCGCACGCGTGCATGACCGGCACGTCGGTGCCCGACGGGTCGATGCCGCGCGCCGTGCTGGCGTACTCGAGCCCGGTCTGCTCCGGCACCGGGAGCGCGTCCATGTCGGCGCGCAGCCACACCACGGGCCCGTCCCCGTTGCGGATCACGCCCACGACGCCGGTCCTGCCGATGCCCTCCTCGAACTCGATGCCGAGATCGCCCAGGTGCTTGGTGACGACTCCCGCCGTGCGCGTCTCCTGGAAGGACAGCTCCGGATGCCGGTGCAGGTCGATGTAGAGGGCCTCGAGGTCGATCGTCATGCGGTCGAGCCTATCCGGGCAGGTCCCCCTCCGATCCTTGTGGGCTGCGTGCTCGGTCGGCAGGAGCTGCATCTTCACCAGGGAACACGGCCGGGATCGATCGTGTGGACGCGGTTCTCGTGTGGAGCGGGCGCGAGGCGGACGGCGGGGAATGCCTCAGCCGGCGAGGCGGGCCGTGGACCCGCGCACGATGAGCTCGAACGGCAGGTCGCCCGGCCGATGCGCGGGGGCATCGCCAGGCGTCGACTCGAGCTCGGCGAGGATCGCGTCGGCAGCGCGCTCGCCCTGTCCGAGCGGGCACTGGTCGACCGTCGTGAGGCGGAAGAACTCGCCCAGCTCGTGGCCGTCGATGCCGATCACCGAGAGGTCCTCGGGGACTCGGTAGCCGAGTTCGCGCGCTGCCAGCAGCGCCCCGATCGCCATCTCATCGGATGCCGCGAAGATGGCCGTCGGACGGCCGCCGGGCTTGCCGAGCAGCTGCTTGGCCGCGCGGAACCCGCCCTCGATGGTGAAGTCGGCGGGCTCGTACAGCGACGGCTTGACCGGGATCCCGGCATCCGCCAGCGCCTGCTCGAAGCCCTGCCGCCGGTGGGTGGGGATGTGGAAGTCGATGTCGAACTCGGGGCTCGCGCCGATGTGCGCGATCTCGCGGTGGTCGAGCGCGAGGAGGTGCTCGGTGGCCAGGCGCGCCACCGCGACGTCGTCGACGGTCAGGGTCGTGAGGCGGGGGTTGGGCCCGCCGATCGCGATCACGGGGAGGTCGAGCTCGAGCAGGTGCTCGGTCTCCTCCTGGCCGAGTTCGATCGCGATGGCGATGACGCCGTCGACCCGCTGCCGCCTGAGGAACGTGTCGAAGATGTCGCGGCGCTCCGCCCGGTCGGCGGTGAGGCTGTAGAGCGTGATGTCGTAGCCGCGGCGCATGAGCGCCGACGCGATGCCGCTCAGCACCGTCGAGAAGAACCACCGGTCGAGGAACGGCACGAGCACGCCGATGTTGCGCGTGCGACCAGATGCGAGGCTTGATGCCGACGCCGAGACGACGTAGCCGAGGCTCTTCGCCGCGGCCTCGACCTTGGACTTCGCCCCCGCCGAGACGTGGCCGCGTCCGCTCAGGGCGCGCGACACGGTCGCGGTCGAGACGCCCGCCGCGCGGGCGACCTCGTCGATGCTGACCACGTCGTCACCTCTCTTTCGCGAACCGGTGATCCGGCCGGGCGGCGGGATGCCGAACCGCGCATCCCTCGCGGGCTCAGTCCTTCGCCACCCAGACCGTCGTGTCGGCCGGCAGCTCGGCGC
>NZ_RRYE01000042.1 GCF_004010105.1 Microbacterium sp. CPCC 204701 | reverse complement strand
GGGGGGCGATGCGGATGCCGCAGCCGGAGCCGGCGTCGCGTCAAGGCAGGGAGCCACGCAGGCGGACGTCGCCGACGAGGCGGCGGCCGTCGGCTCCGGTGAGGCTGCGCGGAACGGGCGCGGCACCGCCGGGGCGACCGTGTCACGGCAGGGACAGGATGCTGCGACGGCGCCGGGCGGGGCGGACAGCGTGGTCCGGGTCGGACCGGGCGCGTTCGATCGGGCCACCGGACGCCTCGTGAGGCTCGGCGATCTCGATCTCGAGGGGCCGGCGCTCGACCTCTACCGCGCGCCGACCGAGAACGACCACGGCCAAGGTGATGCCAACAACATCGCGTCGGTGTGGCGCAAGACGATGCTGCACCGGCTGCTGCACCGGGTCGACGAGGTGTCGATCGGGGAGGATTCGCTTCGGGTTCGTGGCCGTACGGCGCCCCGCACACACCCGCACAGGGTCGTGTGGACGATGACGTGGCAGCCGGGCGGCGGCGGATTGCTGCTCGACGTCGAGGTGGACTTCGTGGGGCCGTGGACGGACACGCCCTACATGCACCGCGACATCTGGGTGCCGCGGCTGGGTCTGCTGTTCGCGATGCCGGGCGCCGCCGAGCGGGTCACGTGGTTCGGTCGCGGCGCCGGCGAGACCTACGTCGACTCGTACGAGGGATCGCGCGTCGGACGCTTCTCGCGGTCGATCGACGAGCTGCAGGTGCCTTACCCGGTGCCGCAGGAGAACGGCAACCACGTGCAGACGCGCTGGCTCGAGGTCGCCGGCGAGGGTCTGCCGACGCTGCGGGTGGAGGGGCGACCCGAGTTCGACTTCGCCGCGCGACGCTGGACCTCACACGACCTCGACCGCGCAGCCCGACCGCACGAGCTCGTCGACTCGGGGCGGGTGTGGCTCAACATCGACCACCTGCAGCAGGGCCTGGGTTCGGCATCCGTCGGCCCTGCCCTGCCCGAGCAGTACCGGATTCCTCGCGAGAGCGCATCGTGGAGGGTGTGGCTCGGAACGCGCTGAGGGTCGAAGTGCAGGGAACGACCGGTGCGTGGTTACCAGATCGTGCCGCCGCCGATCGAGATGCCGCCCCACGTGAGCGCGATGAAGATCGCGGCGAACACGACGGGAGCGATGCCCTTGCCGCTGCGCGCGAGTCCCTTGAGAAGAGCGATCACGGCGAGGATCGCGGCGATGATGGAGAGGCCGCCGCCCACGATCAGCCCGATGAACAGTGGGATGGGCATCAGCACGAGGCCGGCCAGCGCGAACCAGAACGCGGCCCAGGCAGTCGGGTTGGAACGACGTTCGACAGAAGAGGACATGCGTCCATTATGGGTTGCGTCCACTCCGCCCGCGGATCATGCCGGTCCGCGGATGGCAAGCCCCTCCCAGATGCCGCGTCGCCGGCAGAGGCTTCATCCATGAGCCATCCAGACGACATCAAGCAGCCCTTGGATCATCTGCCGCCGCAGGAAGAGCGCGACATGGCGGTCGAGATCGAGGAGCCGCAGTACCCCGACACCGGTGGGGTCGACGACTCCTCCGCCGTCAGGCCGGCGACGGCCGCAGAACCAGAGCGACCAGGGCGACACGGCCTCGACAGCCCGCCGACGAGCGGAGCGTGAGCCACTCCGGCTGCGGGTCGCACGCGGCGTCCGCCGCAAAGGCTGGGACGGGTCACGATTCCGAAGGCTCGAGTGGCAGCTCGAGCCCGTGGTTCCAGGAGAGGATGGCCGGCTGCTCTCGGTAGAAGGCCAGCACCGACACGGATCCGGCGTCCAAGCTGAGCTGCCCGCCGAACCGCGGCGCCAGCCGGAGGAACACTGCGGTCAGGATGCGCAGGAAGTGCCCGTGCGCGACGAGAGCGACATCCCCCTGCGCCATCGCGGGCAGCACGCGTGTGAGCACGCGCGAGGCTCGGGCGGCGACTTCTTCCACCGTCTCTCCGGGCGTGCGCCCGCGAATCACGCCGTGGGTGAATGCACTCCAGTCGTAGCCGAGTTCGCGACGGATGTCGCCGGTCGTGCGCCCTTCGTAGCCGCCGTAGTCCCATTCGACGAGGAGTGGATCGATCTCGGGGCGCAGACCCGCCAGCTCGGCGGTTCGCTGCGCGCGCTGCAGCGGCGAGGCCAGGACGAGCGAGAAGTCGTAGCCGGCGACGAGCCGGCCCGCACTCCGGGCCAGGCTCTCCCCGCGAGCGGTGAGCGGGATATCGGTGAGTCCGGTGTGCCGACCCTGTCTCGACCATTCGGTCTCGCCGTGCCGCAGGAGCACCAGCTTCCCGGACGGGGCGTCCGGGGCGGGACGATCGGGCAGAGGATCATCGGTGGCCACATGGCAACCGTAGTGTCTCGGCGCGGGCGCCCGCCCCTCACCCCTGGGTGATGCCGGCCTCACCCTTTTTGCGTCCTTGTAGAGTGAGGGTGGACTCAAGAGTGGGACGTACCGGGGGGCACGGACTGAGCGTGAGATGCAGGGGCGCAGCGTGAGCGACGTCGTCGGCGAACTCGAGGCGATCACCCGCGACGAGCGCTGGGACGACCTTGCGGCAGTCGTCGACGACCGGTTCTTCGCCTATCTCCTGCAGGACCCCGAGGCGCTGCGCCGCGCGCTCGAGGCCGTTCCGGAGCGGTGGCTGCGGGCGCACCCGCGCTACCTCCTCGCTCGCTCTCTCGTGCGAGGTGCCCGCCAGCCGCTCGGACTCGTCGACGACCGCGAGCTCGCGCTCTTCCGCGAGTGGGTGCAGTCGCAGCCGAACCCCGCGACGCGGGACCGGCTCGGCCTGCTCACCGCTGCTCTGCGTCATCTGGTGACCGCAGGCCGGGTCGAGGACGCCAGCGACACCGCATCCAGGATCTTCGCCACGATCGACGACGCCACAGACAGCGCGGGATTCCACGACGTCCTGGCTCCCGTGCTGCTGCGTGCCGGGACCGCGAAGCTCCTCGCGGGTGACGTGTCCACGGCGATCGCCTCGTACGCCGAGGCGAAGCGATGGGCGCAGATGCGCCCGGGTCACCCGTTCGAGCGCGTCGCGGCACGGCATCTCGCTCTGGGCTACGCCGTCGCCGGCAACTACGCGAAGGCCGACCGCGAGCTCCAGCGCGACGCCTCGGCCGAGGTCGACGAGCGATTCGGGCACGAGGCCGCTGCCTACGTCCGCGGGCTCATCGCGATCGGCCGCCTGAATCGACGGGATGCCGAGATCCGGGTCTCGGAGGCGAGCGGTGTCGACGCGACGAGCGAGCTGTCGTGGATGCGCGTGCACCTCCGCGCCAGGCACGCCCTCTACTGGGGGGATCGCGACCTCATGGTGCATGAGGTCGAGGACTATCTCCTGACGGATCGCGGTCAAACCCGGCCGGGGTCGATGGCCGGCGACCAGCTGCGCGCGGATCTCTCTGACCTCTATCAGGCGCTCGGGAATCTTCCGGCGGCCGAGCACGTCCTCGAGACGCGCGGGATGAGCAGCGCGCATCGGTCGGTGCTGACATCGCGCTCGCGGCTGCATCTGCTCAAGGGCGAGCGGGAGCGGGCGCTCGCCCACCTCGCGGAGGCCAAGCAGCTGACCGGGGGTCGCGTGCACTTCCTGGCGAGTTGGCGCGTGCTGCAGGTGAGCGCAGGCCAGTTCATGGGCGACCCCGTCGACGTGGAGTCGCTGCGCGCACTCGCTTCGTCCATGGAGCACACGCACGCCTTCGACGCTCTGGTCGAAGGCACGCCGGAGGTGCGAGACGGCGTCGCCCGCCACTTGCGGTTCAACCCCGCTTCGCTGCCCGACGTATACGCCGCGCCGCCGCCGCGTGCGACTCTCACGCCGCGCGAGAGCGAAGTGCTCGGAGCGCTCCGCGAGCACACCTCGATCAAGGCGGTGGCGGCGGCGCTGCATGTATCGCCGAACACCGCCAAGACGCATCTGCGCGCCCTCTATCGCAAGCTCGGTGCGAGCGGTCGCGAGCAGGCACTGCGCATCGCCTCGAGCCGGTTCGAGTAGGTCACCCGCGATCTCATCCCGGGGTGAGATCGGTTGGATCAAGGGGTGAAATCACCCAGGGCCGTTCCCCTCAGCGCCTTCCTGGGAATTGACTGGAAGCGACCTGTGTCACATCAAAGCTCGGCGCCGAACGCATGGCGGCGCCATTCGGGGGGGCGGAGAATGCAGCGGTACCGGGCGCGGAACGATCGTGTGTCGAGGGATCGGCGACCACCACGAGGGAGGGCCGGTCTGGCCGCGCTCGCGGTGACCGCGATGCTGGCGGGCCTGATGACCGCCGTCATGCCCGCAGCTGCTTCCGATGCGGTCGCGTGGAGCGGCACACGAATGGGCGCCTCGGTCGGGCTGCAGAACGCGCCCGCGGCCGGCACGGCGCTCAGCGGCCGAACGGGTGGACTCGAGACGGCGATCGGCCAGGGCATCTCGCCGTTGCGGTTCGCGGATGGCGGCGCCGGCCTCTACAAGGGTGCGATCGACTGGTTCGAGTGGGGCGCGGTCGGCGAGCGGATCCCGGCCGCCGGCCTCAGGCACACGAACACACGGGAGTTCGCCGGCGGAACACTGGCCACGACGTGCACCATCGGCGCGCCATCCGGCGGCGAGGGTCTGATCGTGCATCGCCCTGGGAACTTCAGTGGCGACGGTCTCGACGACATGTACAACGTCGGCGGCACGGGGACGAGCAACGAGCTCATCTCGGGCCTCGCGAACTACGCTGCGGGTGCGCCCGTGACGTTCGACTTCACTTGCGACGTCACCCTCGACGGGGTGCCGGTGCCGCTCGCCGGGCTGGTGATGGCCGACGCCGAGGCCAGCCTCAATGCGAACGGAGAGTACGTTCAGGCGACGATCCCCGCCGGAGGCGATTGGCGCATCATCGATCGCTACCGCCCTGCGGGGTGCGCGATGGACGCCGTCGTGACGCGCACGGGGCAGACGATGCGGTTCGCCGGGTCGCCGCCGCGCAGCTGTGACGCCTTTCCGACCGGCGTTGCGTTCATGGAGGGCGCGTCGTCCGCCGTGGCGACCGTCACCTCTCCTGCGGGCCGCTCCGCGATCGCGCTCGGTGTGGTCCTCTTCACGGATTTCGGCGACGCGCCGTCGTCCTATGGCGACGCGGGCTCGGTGTACTCACCGGCGTTCAGCGCCCCGACGGTTCCTCAAGGGCAGTCCACGCTCTTCGGTCAGCCGCTGAGCGGCGTCGGTCAGCCCGCCACCCGCCTCGGCGCGGCCGTGACCTCCGAGCAGGGATCGCAGCCAGGCCCGGCCGCCGATGCGGACAGCGATGACGGCATCTCTCCCCTCGCCGTCGTCGAGATCGCCCCCGGTCGTTCCTACACGCTCGACGATGTGGCGTGCACAGGACCGGGCTTCGTCGCCGGATGGATCGACTGGAACGGCGACGGCGCCTTCGACGAAGGTGAACGCTCCAGCGTCGTCGAGTGCGCCGGCGGGGTCGCGTCCCTGAGCTGGACCATGCCGGACGACGTCCTCCCCGGGGCGACGTTCCTGCGGCTGCGCATCGGGGCGACCGCCGCGGCGGTCGGATCCCCGACGGGAGTGACGACAGCCGGAGAGGTCGAGGATCACCCGGTCACGCTCATCGAGCTCTCGCAGTTCTCATGCACGCCCGATGGCTACCTGTTCCAGTACCCCGCCGCTCAGACGGGACCGACGTCCATCCGGGCCGTCGACATGGTCACCGGTGGCTGGACCGAGTATGCGGCGCTCGAGGGTCGCACGGTCAACGGTGTGGCGTTCAACCCGCTCGATGGCTACATGTACGGGTACGACTACATCGGCGACGAGTTCGTGCGCATCGGCGCAGAAGGCTCGGTCGTCGGACTCGGCCTGCCGACCGGCTGGACTCCCAACCGAGGAATCAACACGGGCGAGTTCGATGACGAAGGACGTCTCTGGGTTGCAGCCGGTGGCGCCGGAAGCTCGACATTGGAGTGGTACTCGATCGACGTCGCGCCGGACGCGGATTTCGCGGTGATCGACTCGGGAACCCAGCCGATGCCGGTCGACGGCGCGGTCGCGGACTGGGCCTTCAGCGTGACGGAGGGCCAGCTGTACTCGCTGGGGCGGATGACTCCGGCCACCGACACCGTGCTCCTGAGGTTCGACACGGCAACCGGCACGCTGCACAACGAGGGCAGCCTCGGCACGCTGACTGCTCCAGACGGCGTGATCGCCTCGAACGGGTTCGGCGCGGTGTACGCAGACGCGTCGGGGTACATCTACGGGTCCAACAACCAGACCGGCCAGATCTGGCGTGTGGATCCCGCTGCAGGCGACGCCGACTTCTTCTCCTACGGTCCGCCGTCCGCGCTCAACGATGGCGCTCGCTGCCATCTCGCGCCCGTTCCGATCGACTTCGGTGACGCTCCCGACACCTTCGGCACCTCGCTCGGCGAAGACGGGGCGCGTCACTCCATCCCGGGCTTCGACACGGACGCGAACAGCGCACCCGTGATGCTCGGTGCATCGATCGACATCGAGTCCGACGGCCAGCCGACCGACGCCGCCGACGGCGACGACGCGAACGGCGTCGCCGACGAGGACGGCGTGGTGTTCAACTCCGAGCTCGGATACGAGGACCCGACCCTGCGGACCGGGCTCGACCCTGTGTCTCTCCAGCCGATCGAGAACACGCTCGAGGTCGAGGCATCCGCTGACGGGTACGTCAGCGCGTGGGTGGACTGGAACCAGGACGGCGCCTTCACCGAAGACGAGCGCGTCGCGAACGCGCAGCCCGTGACGGCGGGCACGAACGAGGTGTCGTTCGCGCAGGATGTGAACCCCGCCGACATCTCGACCTTCGTCCGAGTCCGCTACTCGACGGATGCCGCATCCATCGCCAGTCCGACGGGCCCTGCGCCCGATGGTGAGGTCGAGGACTACCGAGTGCTCGTGGAGCGGCTGATCCAGCCCGACACCTGCACGGTGACCGGCGTGGAGCACTACGCATTCACCTTCTCCGCACCGGTCGACCGGACGGGTTCCGGCGGCGTGGGATCGACCGCGCGCTACGAGAACGTCACGGTGATCGATGGCCTCGCGATCGACATGGTCGTCGAGGTGACGGCGGGAACCCTGAGTCCGACCGGATTCTTCCGCGCCGCCGGAGATGACCCGGCCTGGAACGTCCTCTCGAACGCCACGATTCGCTATAGCTTCTATCAGGCTGGTACGACCGACCCGATCGACATCAACGCGGTTTTCACGATCAATGACATGGACGGCACGCCGGACACCACGGACGAGGTGAGCACGTGGGCCGCGGATGATCTGGCCGCGTATGCCATCACCCAGGGAAGCCGCGTCGAAATCGTGGAGTCCGGCGGGTCGGTGGCCTTCGTCGGCCACGGGCTCAACAGCGGCGACCCCGTCAGCCGGTTCCAGGTTGTCCTCGAGGCTCGCGACTCGTTCGAGGTGAATTGGCGAGGATCGAGCAACGCCGGCTTCACGTTGGATGGCGATGGTGATATCGGCATCGAGCCGCCTGCGTGCCAGGACTTCGGTGATGCGCCCGACGCCTACGGCACAAGCACCGCCGTCAACGGCGCGACCCACACCATCGTGCCCGACCTGCTCCTCGGTGAGGGGATCGACTTCGATCCGGACGGTCAGCCGACCGACGACGCCACCGGCGATGACGCGAACCGTCTCGCCGATGAGGATGGCATCACCGAGCCGATCGAGATTCTTCCCGGCGCCGGCTCCACGGTCAGCGTCACAGCGACCAACGGCACCCCGAGCGCCGCAACGCTCGCCGGGTGGATCGACCTCAACGGAGACGGCGCGTTCCAGGACGCGGAGCGAGTCGTCGTCCCCGTGCCCGCGGCATCCGGAACCGAGCCGTATGACATGACGTTCCCTGCGGGGACGACGCTCACCGACACGTTCGCCCGATTCCGCCTGTTCGCGGGCGACGTCGCCGCACCCGCTGCCACCGGCGTGGCGGATGCGGGCGAAGTCGAAGACTACGCCGTCACCGTTGCGGACCTGCCTCCGCCCGCGACGTGCGTACCCGCCGAGATCCGAGCGACCGAACGATACTGGTTCTTCGGTGCGAACGGTGCGATCGACTTCGGCGTGACGGGAACGACGGCGACGCCGTTCCTGGGTGAGCGGACGACCGTGGAGGGCTCGACGGTCGTCACCGACAGCGCGGGCACGCTTCAGTTCTGGAGCAACGGGCAGCAGGTGTTCGACCGGAACAGCAACCCCATGCCCAACGGTACGGGACTGCTCGGCAACAGCTCCGCGACCCAGACGGTCGCCGCGTTCCCCGCACTCGGCCAGCCCGGGAAGTTCTTCATCGTCACCACGAGCACCGATGTCGGAAGCGCGCCGAACGGCAACCTGACGTACTCGGTCGTGGACATGACCCTGAACGGCGGGCTCGGAGACGTGACCGACGTCAAGAACGTCCCCCTCGGTGCGCCCGGCACGGCCTCGGAGGCGATCACCGCAGTGCCGAACGCGGACGGCACCGGATTCTGGGTGCTCACCTACACCAACAACTCCCCGAACGTCCTCGCGTACGAGTTCGGGGCGAACGGCCCCGTCTCGGGCGCGCCGGTGACGAGCGTGATGCCCTCGAACCACCTCAACGGATACGGATCACTCGCGTTCAACGCGGACTACACCCTTGTGGCTGCGATGTCCGCCGGGTTCGTCGCCGGGACCGGTGGTCAGACGGGGACTCAGCCCACCGTTGTGCGGGTGCTTCAGTTCAACGCCGAGACCGGCCAGCTCTTCCAGGAGTACGAGTGGTCGCTGCCGGTGACGGCAGGCTCGGGCGGGATGGGCTACAACGCCGAGTTCTCGCCTGACGGTCGCTTCGTCTACGCGACGAAGATCTTCGGCGGAGGTCAGCTGTACCGCTACGACCTCGAGGGCGCTGCCACCGGAGCCGAGGTGAAGGCGACGGAGGAGAACGTCGGCAGCATCGGCGGGATCGGCGGTCAGATCCGCCGCGCCCCGGACGGCAGGATGTATGTCGCCAATCACGCGGCGGCCTCCCTCAGCGTGGTGGACGACCCCGACAGCACCGGTGACCCCGGCCTGCGAACGGGAGGCTTCTCGCTCCCCGCCGGCGCGGTCAGTCAGTTCGGTCTGCCGCAGACGGTCACCGGATGCCCGCCACCCGTGCCGTCGCTCGAGATCGAGAAGACCTCGACGATGACGGCCGACTCGCGCCCGGGCGACGAGATCGAGTACACCGTGACCGCGACGAACACCAGCGAGGCGGACTACACCAGCGAAGAGCCCGCCGTGATCTTCGACGACCTGGCAGGCGTGCTCGACGACGCCGCCTACAACGGCGACGCGTCCGCCGAGGCATCTGACGGCTCGGCTATCGCGGATCCGGCTTTCGTGGCACCGTCGTTCCTGTCCTGGACGGGTCCGATCGCCGCGGGTGAGACGGTCACGATCACCTACACCGTCACCCTCGCGCCCGGCGGTGACGGAACTGTTCGCAACGTCGCCTGGCAGCCCTCGACACCGCCGGATCCCGGTGTGCCGCCGACCGACGTCCCGGTCTGTGACGCGCGGACCGAAGACGGCACCGACCCGGTGACCGGTGAGGTCTGCGGATTCGCGGAGGCCGAACTGCCGAAGCTCACCATCACGAAGACCTCCGACACCACGGATCTTCCCTCTGACGGCGCAACCGTGACGTACACCGTCAGGGTGACCAACGACGGCCCCGGCGACTTCAGCGAGAGTGCTCCCGCCACGATGACCGACGATCTCGGCGAGGTGCTGGATGACGGCGCGTTCGGCGACATTCTGACGCCGGCCGACGGGTCCTCCTTCGACCCCGACGCCGAGGCGGTCACGTGGTCGGGTCCGCTCGCGGCAGGCGAGTGGGTGGACATCAGCTACACCGTCGTCTACGACGCGACCGGTGGTGACCACGTCCTGCTCAACAGGGCCTGCGTCCCGGAGGACGACGCAGTGGATCCCGATGCCGCGTGCGATTTCGTCCGCATCCCGGCTGCGGCGCTCGTGATGGACAAGACGGTCGACCCGTCCGATGGCACCACCGTCGTCGCCGGCCAAGAGGTGACGTACACGCTGACGTTCCAGAACGTCGGCGAGGCCCCCGCCGCGGTCGACGCCGTCGACACGCTGACCGACGTCCTCGATGACGCCACCCTGACGAGCGGCCCGACCGCCGATCCGGGGCTGACCGCCGCGCTCGCGGACGACGAGTTGGCCGTCACCGGTGAGGTGCCGGTCGGCGACACGCTCACGGTGACGTACACCGTGACGGTCGACGCCTTCGCGGATCAGGGCGACCACATTCTCGGCAACGTGCTCAGCAACGCCGACGGCTCGTGCCCGCCGGAGGGCTGCACGTCGACGGTGAATCCCATCCGCCACCTCACCGTGGACAAAGCGGCCGACCCTGTCGACGGCGTCCAGTCCGGTGATGTCGTGACCTACACCGTCACCGTGACCAACGACGGCGCGGCCGACTACACGGTCGACGCACCCGCGATCGTGCGCGACGACATGACAGACGTGCTCGACGACGCGACCTACAACGACGACGCCGAAGCCGAGGCGGCCGATGGAGCGCTGGTTCCGGCGCCGGCCTTCACCACGCCCACGCTCGCGTGGTCGGGTGCCCTGCCGGTGGACGGAGTCGTGACCATCACGTACTCGGTGACGGTGACGAACCTCGGCGACCACGACCTCCTCAACAGCGCAGGCGCCGTCTGCGCGGCGCCAGAGATCTGCGACCCGCCGACCGACGTCGAGGTGCTCCTGCCCTCGATCGTCCCCTCGAAGTCGTCAGACCCGGTCTCCGGTGACGGTGTCGAGGCCGGCGACGTCATCACGTACACGCTGTCGTTCACCAACCAGGGCCAGGCGACCGGAGACGTGAACACGACGGACGACCTGTCGGATGTGCTGGACGACGGCACGGTCACCTCTGATCCGGTCGTGGACGCCGCGCACGCCGACTCCGTCACCGCGGTGTTCGACGCCGACGCGCAGACGATCGAGATCACGGGTCCGCTCGCGCCGGGCGAGACCGCGACAGTGACGTATGAGGTCACGATCGGGGAGGACGGCGAGCGCGGCAACAACGTCGCACGCAACGTCGCGACCCCGCAGGTGCCGCCGTTCGAGCCCCCGGCGGACTGCGAACCGGCGGACTGTCCGCCCTTCGTGCCTCCGACCACCGAGCACCCCGTCGGCGAGCTCGTGATGGACAAGACCGTCGATCCGGCATCGGGGACGGCGGTGGATGCCGGAGGGCAGGTCACGTACACGCTGACGTTCTCGAACACCGGGGAAGCCCCCGTGACCGTCGACGCGCTCGATGACCTCTCGGATGTGCTGGACGACGCCACGCTGACCGCCGGCCCCACTGCCGGGCCGGGGCTGACGGCGACCCTCGCCGGCGACGAACTGTCGGTGACGGGCGAGCTGGCCATCGACGCGGAGGTCACGGTGACCTATACCGTGACCGTGAACGCGTACGCCGATCAGGGCGACCACGTGCTGGGCAACGTCCTCAGCAACGGGGACGGCACCTGCCCAGCCGGTGACTGCCCGTCGACGGAGAACCCGATCCGCCACTTCTCGGTCTCGAAGTCGTCGACGCCGGTCGATGCGGTCAACACCGGGGACGTCGTGACCTACACGGTGACCGTGACGAGCGACGGGGCGGCCGGCTACACCGCCGACACCCCCGCCAGCGTGTCGGACGACATGAGCGATGTGCTCGACGACGCGACGTACAACGACGACGCGATCGCCGTCGACTCGGACGGGAACGCGCTCGCAGCACCGTCGTTCAGCGCCCCGACGCTGTCGTGGTCGGGCGCGCTGGCCGCAGGCGAGACGGCCACGATCACGTATACCGTGACCGTGACGAACCTCGGTGACCACGACCTCGTGAACGTCGCGTCTCCGGTATGCGCCGAGGGCGTGATCTGCGACCCGCCGACGCCGCCTGTCGAAGTGCTGCTGCCGTCGATCACGCCGTCGAAGTCGTCCGACCCCGAGTCGGGCGCCGGCGTCAACGCAGGTGAGGTCATCACCTATACGCTGACGTTCACGAACGACGGTCAGGCGCCGGGTCCCGTGGACTCGACGGACGATCTGTCCGCGGTGCTGGACGACGCCGAGGTGACCTCCGAGCCCGAGGTGGAGGGCGACGGCGTGACCGCGGCGCTCGACCTCGAGGCGCAGGAGATCCGGGTGACCGGGAACCTCGCTCCGGGCGCGACGGCGACGGTGACCTATCAGGTGACGGTGCTTGCAGACGGCGAGCGCGGCGACAACATCGCCGGCAACGTCCTCACCCCGTATGTGCCGCCGTACGAGCCGGGTCCGGACTGCGAGACCGAGTGCGATCCGTTCGACCCGCCGACCACGCAGCACCCGATCGGCGAGCTGGACGACTGGAAGACCGTCGATCCGGCTTCGGGCACGACAGTCCGGGCGGGACAGCAGGTGACGTACACGCTCCACTTCGAGAACACCGGCGAGGCGGCGGTTCCCGTCAACCGCGACGACGTCCTCACTCTGGTGCTCGACGACGCCGCTATCACGACCGCTCCGGTGGCGAGCGATGCGGCGCTGACGGTGTCCGATGTCGTCGACGGTCGCTTCTCGGTGACCGGTGCGCTCGAGCCCGAACAGGTGGTGACGGTGTCGTACACCGTCACAGTGAACCCCGACGGCCAGCGCGGAGACGACCGTCTCGGCAACGTCCTCGTCGGTGCCGGTGAGGAGCCGCCGGCCACGTGTGAGCCGGCCGACGGCGAGCGGGCCGATTGCACGGTCAACCACGTCTCGAACGTGGTGGCGTCGAAATCGTCCGACCCGGCCTCGGGCACCACGCTGCCGCAGGGGGAGCCGGTGACCTACACGCTCACGTTCGAGAACGTGTCGACGAACCCGGATGCCGCGCCCGCCGCGATCGACTACACCGACCACCTGGTCGACGTCCTCGACGACGCCACGCTGAGCGGTGAACCCGACTCGTCCGACGGTGCGGTGGGCGCGACGCTGGACGGCGACACCCTCCGCGTCGCCGGGCAGATCGCCTCCGGCGCCACGATCACGGTCACATACACGGTGGTCGGGAAGGCGTACAGCGAGCAGGGGAACCACACCCTGGGCAACGTCATCGCCATCACCGGCGAAGAACCGGTGTGTGCTCCCGGCAGCCCGCTGTGCACGAGTCACGAGCTCACTCCGCCTCCGCCCCTCGCGGTGACAGGCGGTGACATCGCGTGGACGGCGGCTTGCGTCGGGCTCGGTCTGCTGATCCTCGGCGCCGGCGTCCACCTCATCACGCGGCGTCGCCGTGCCGAGACCGCAGCAGGTGGCCCCGCCCGGTTCTGAGGCATCGCTCACGACGTGGACTCCCCCGTTGCCTCCGCGGCCGGGGGAGTACACGTGCCGCGGCCGACGCACTCGGGCGCGGCGAGCCCGACCGCCCTCAGCGCCCGAGTGCTGCGTCGTCGGTGCTGCCCGACACCACGAGCACCGGGCCCGACGCCGGCGTGGACTCGGCGATCGGCGGCGCCGACCCGGGTTCTGCCGCCGCGAAGCCGTGCGACAGATCGCACCGTCGTCGATCGCGCCATCGATGATCGAGTCGTCCGTCGGGGTCGCGGCCGCGGTCGGCGGTTCGCCGCGCCCCCGGAAGATCGCGTCGTGCTGTGCAGAGGTGAGCGTCCCGGTCATGAGGGCGTCGCCGAACACTGCGTGCCAGGGTCGCTCCGTCACCGGACGCGCCGCACCCGACGCGGCCGTATCCTCTCACCCTCGATGGCGGAATCCGCCCCGGTGGGATCGTCGAGATCGGCGGGCACGGGACGATGGGAGCCGATCACTCGTACGCACCGGCTCCCATCGCCGTATGCCCGGCTACGCCTTCTCGACAGGCACCTGCAGCTCGGTCACCCAGTGGGGGCCGGGCTCGTGGCCGTCTGCCTCGAGGTACACCTCGCGACAGGGCCCCGTCATGCGGTAACCCTCCTCGATCACGCGCTCCATCAGGCGCGACCAGGATTCCCCGATCCCCGACATGTCGCCGCGATGGATGAGTGCAGCCATCGTCTCCACGGCTGGCAGCGTGACGACCTCGTACCCCGCCCCAGGTTGCGGCACCGGCTCGGCTGTGAACGAGATGTGGACGGCGAGGTCGTCCGAGTCGGGCACGGACTCGTACCAGAAGATGCCGGGCTCGATGATCTCGCGTCCGGCGGCGGTGAGCGCCGCATTCAGCCTCGGCATGACCGCGTCGATGACGGGGCTGACGTTCTCGGGGCCGCCGCCTGGGGCGATGCCCGTTGCGGCGTAGACGGTGACGGCGTCCACCGGGCGGTACTGCACGTTCTCTGTCATGGCGATGTGTCCTTCCAGGAGGGAGAGACGCCGGTCGATGCGCTCCAGCTGTGTGGTTTCCGCGTCGATCGAGGCTGCGATCGCGGCGCGTCGATTCGCGAGCACGCGACGAAGCACGCTCTCGTCATCAGAATCCAGCACCGCGGCGATCTCGTCGAGGCCGACGCCGAGCTCCCGCAGCTCCACGATGCGCAGCAGCCGCGGCAACTGAGTGCTCGCGTACCTGCGGTATCCCGAGTGCGGGTCGACGTGTGCCGGAAGCAGGAGGCCGATCGCGTCGTAGTGACGCAGCATCCGCACGCTGACGCGCCCGAAGGCGGCGAACTCTCCGATGGTGTACATGGTGCTGGCCACGTCGACCATGACACAGTGTCAGGGTCAAGCGCAGCGCCACTTACGATGCAGACCCCGATCCATCCCGTTCACGCTCCCAGTGCTGCGACGTCGGCGAAGAGCGAGTCTTCGCCGACCTGACCGCCCTTCAGCAGCAGCTCCACTCCGTCGACAGCCGGGTCGGCGGCGTGCGCGCGCAGCAGCACGACGTTGCCCCACGGGTTCGCGGCGATAGACAGCGACTCGACGCCCAGCAGCCGCGTGACGCGGCTCGACGTGTCGCCGCCGCACACGATGACGCGCCGGCTCGCGTTCTTGCGCACGACGGAGGAGACGACGGATGCCGCGGCCTCCGCGATCGCCTCGAGCACGGGTCGATCGTCCGCCGCCGAGGTGTCGGCGTCGTCCGAGGTGAGCACGACGCCGCGGCCCGCTCGAAGCGTCTCGACCGCGAGGTCCGCCGCGGCGGCCGGCGCTTCACCGCCGAGCGGCAGCGTCCCG
>NZ_RRYE01000419.1 GCF_004010105.1 Microbacterium sp. CPCC 204701 | reverse complement strand
CCGCCCCCGCCTCGGCCCTCGGTCGCGAGGGCGCGACCGGTGCTGTCCGCTCGCGCATCGCGGCACGTCGCGGACTCGCAGCGGTCGGCGCATGGCTGGCGGGGAGCGGCCTGGCCCAGGTGGTCGCCGACGCCCGGTCCGAGGCGGATCGCGTTCGCAGGGCGGCGCTCTTCGGCGGTTCCGCGCCAGAGTGAGTGCGCTGCGGCGGCCGCTGTCAAGGGTGGATGCCGGAATCGGAATACAGGGCTACCCTGGGAGGGTCGTCAGGTGCACACCGAGCGTGAGGAGACCCCATGAGGGGCAAAGCAGGACTCGTCGTCGGACTCGCCATCGGGTACGTGCTCGGCACGAGGGCGGGCCGCGAACGCTACGAGCAGATCAAGACGCAGTGGTTGAAGGTGTGGAACCTCGACCCCGTCCAGGAGCAGGTGGGCAAGGTGAAGGACTTCGCGAAGTCCCAGGCGATGGCGCTGCCGTCGACGCTGTGGGACTCCGCGGTGAAGGTCGCGCAAGCCGCCGGGTCGAAGGGCACGCCGGGCCAGAAGCTCGACGCGACGCTCAAGGCGGGCAAGGACTCGGCCGACGACGTCGAGACGGCCGCCCAGAGTTCCGCCGAGGCGGTCAAGGACGCCGTCGACGAAGCCGTGGACGACAACACCGACGCCCGCGGCGGAGCGTGACGTGACGACGCCGCGTGGCTTCCGCGATCGCGCGGACGACAGCCTCCTCACGCTTCTCGGCGAGATTCCGGAGCTCGTCCGCAACCTCGTCATCGCCGAGGTCGATGCGGCCAAGGCGTGGCTCGCGCGCACCGCGAAGGACGGCGGGTGGGGCGCCGTGTGGGTCTTCGCGGCGCTGTTCGTGCTGTTCTGGTCGGTGCCGGTGCTCGGCACCTTCGTGATCGCCGGGCTCTCCTCGTGGTGGCCGGTGTGGCTGTCGGCACTCGTGGTGTTCTTCGCGATGCTCATCGTCACGGCAGTGCTGGCGCTGCTGGGCATCCTGCGCTTCAAGCGCATCGGTCAGCGTCAGAACCCCGTTCAGTCGATCGCCCAGGACGTGAAGGAGGTCCGCGATGAGCTCTGAGGCTCCCGTGCCCGTGCCCCGAACCGCGGTGCCGCTCGGCATCGACGACCCGGTCGAGCACGCCCGGGCGGAGCTGAAGGCGGCGCTGGCCGCAATCGAGGAGAAGGCGAACGTGCCGCGGCGGGTCAGCCGCGCCGTGGACGAGGGCGTCGAGAAGGCTCGTGCCTTCCAGCGGCGCAACCCCGCCGCGGCCGCGGTCGCGGTCGTCGTGGGGGCTGCGGCGATCGGCGCCGCGGTGTGGGGGCTGGTGCGGCTCTACACCCGCTGAGTCACGGGCCGGGGAGGGCCTTTCGCGATGAGGGGTATGCTCGGGGATCAAGGCAGTGCAATGGTGCGTATGCTGCCGGTCGCGCGAACCCGATTCGATCCGCGCATCGGCTGCTCGAACGTCGCGGGCGGCCGACTGAGCATCACGAGAGTCGACCCCTCATGAACACAGCCCCCCAGCACCAACCCGCCAAGCCGCTCGCCGGCTGGCGCGTTCTCGTTCCCCGCGGCGGACCGTGGGGCGATGGTGTTGCGGCGACGCTGCGGCGACAGGGAGCGACGCCCGTGATCGCGCCGCTCATCAACTTCGCTCCGACGAACGATCAGGCGGCGCTCGACCAGGCGCTCGCCGACCTCGCCGCCGGCGCGTTCGACTGGCTCACGGTCACGAGTGCGACCACCGTCGACGTGCTCTACGCTTATCGCGCCACGGTGCCGACGAGCACGAAGATCGCCGCGGTGGGCGAGACGACGGCCGCCGCACTCCTCGCCGTCGGCTACCACGTCGACCTGGTCCCCGAGAGAGACAACTCCGCCGCCGGCATGGCCGAGCAGATGATCGGGCTCGAGCCCGAGCCGCGCGACATCCTCACGCTCCGCAGCGAGATCGCCAAGCCGGTGCTCACCCGCATGCTGTCCGAGGCGGGGCACCGCGTGCGCAGCGTCGTCGCGTATCGCACCGTGGGGGTTCCGGTGACCGAGCGGATCGCCGAAGACGTGCGCTCCGGTCGCATCAACGCGATCCTCGTCACGAGCGGTTCGGTGGCCGAGCAGGTGCACCAGCAGTTCTCCGAGATCCCCGACACGACGCTGATCGCCGCGATCGGGCCGCGCACCGCGCGCGACGCGAAGCGCGCCGGCCTCGATGTCGACGTCGTCGCCGAGGTGCAGACGGTGGACGCGCTGATCGACGCGGTCGCGAAGTTCCCCCTGCCCCACGCCGCCGACGAGTTCGCGCCCCGCACCGGCGCGTTTCCGCTGCCCGGCACCGAGCGGGGCTGAGGCGGCATGCGCGACTCGCCCCGCATCGTCGTGCTCGCCGGCGGGGTCGGGGGCTCGCGCTTCGTCCTCGGCGTGCGCGGCGCGCTG
>NZ_RRYE01000418.1 GCF_004010105.1 Microbacterium sp. CPCC 204701 | reverse complement strand
GCCCGCGGCCATGCCGCGTCGTGCGAAGCGCCGGCGCGCGCGGCGCGGCGTGTGGGTCGGTTGCATTCTCATCGGTGAGCGCTCCTCGTTTGGGTGGTCCCGCTCAGAGTCCCTGGGCGAGTCGGTAATAGGCCTGGTTCCACCGCAGCTCGCGCTGGAAGCCGCGCACCGTGGTCTCGTCGTCGATGACGACGAGCTCGGTACCGGCGATCTCGGCGAAGTCGCGGAACACCTCGACGCCGACCGCGGTCGTCATCACCGTGTGGTGCGCGGCGCCCGCAGTCAGCCAGCACGCGGCGGACGTCGCGAAGTCCGGCTGCGGCCGCCAGACCGCGCGTCCCACGGGGAGTTTCGGCAGGTCGGGCGCCTCGACGTTCTCGACGACGTTCGCGACGAGGCGGAACCGGTCGCGCATGTCGCTCATCGCCACCACGAGCGCAGGGCCGGGGTCGGCGGTGAAGACCACGCGCACCGGATCGTCCTTGCCGCCGATGCCGAGCGGATGGATCTCGAGCCGCGGCTTGGCCGTGGTCAGCGACGGCGAGACCTCGAGCATGTGCGCACCGAGGATCTTCTCGTCGCCCGCGACGAGGTCGTACGTGTAGTCCTCCATGAGGCTCGCGCCGCCGGGGAGGCCCGCTCCCATGACGTTCGCGACGCGCACCAGGATCGCGGTCTTCCAGTCGCCCTCGGCGCCGAACCCGTAGCCCTCGGCCATGAGCCGCTGCACCGCGAGACCGGGCAGCTGCTTCAGGGCGCCGAGGTCCTCGAACGAGGTGGTGAAGGCCCCGAATCCGCCCTCTTCGAGGAACGACCGCAGCCCGAGCTCGATCGCCGCCCCGTCGCGGAGGGACTGGGCCCGCTCCCCGCCGGGGAGCAGCTCGGCAGCGACGTCGTACGCGGCCACGTACTCGTCGACCAGGGCGTCGATGTCGGCGGCGGTGGCGGCATCCACCGCCTCGGCCAGCTCGTTCACGCCCCACGTGTTCACCTGCACGCCGAACCGCAGCTCGGCCTCGGTCTTGTCGCCTTCGGTGACCGCGACGTACCGCATGTTGTCGCCGAAGCGCGCGAGCTTGAGAGTGCGGGCGGCCGTCCAGCCGGCGGCGGCGCGCTGCCAGTCCTCGACCTGCTGCCGCACCGCGGGGTTCGACACGTGTCCGACGACGGTCTTGCGCGCGACGCCGAGACGCGTCTGGATGTAGCCGAACTCGCGGTCGCCGTGCGCGGCCTGATTCAGGTTCATGAAGTCGAAGTCGATGTCGCCCCACGGCAGCTCGACATTCGCCTGCGTGTGCAGGTGCAGCAGGGGCTTCTGGAGTGCGTCGAGCCCTGCGATCCACATCTTCGCCGGGCTGAAGGTGTGCATCCACGCGATCACGCCGATGACGTCGTCACGCGCATTGATGTCGAGCGCGAGACGGCGGATCGAGTCGCTGTCCTTCAGGACCGGCTTCCACACCACCTTCACGGGAAGCCCCGACAGGCCCTCGACGACCGCCTGCGACTGCTGCGCCACCTGGCGCAGCGTCTCCTCGCCGTAGAGGTTCTGGCTGCCGGTGACGAACCAGACCTCGTACGAATCGAGGGAGGTGGCGAGAGGCTGACGGGTCATACGTGAAGTCCTTCTTCGGTTGGGTGGAGATTCAGATGGCGCGGACGGCGGCGGCTTCGACGGCGAGGCCGGCGCGGTAGCGCGCGAGGTAGGCGGCGAAGCCGGGCACGTCCTCGGGGTCGGGCTCGACGGTCGCGAAGCCCGCGCCGCCGAACACGCTCTCGCGCAGGTACGCATCGAGATCGACCTCGCCCGCCGCCGAGAGGTACGCAGCGAGCACCGCGATGCCCCACGCGCCGCCCTCCGAGGCGGTCTCGCCGACGGCGACCGGCGCGCCGATCGCGCCCGCGAGGAAGCGCTGGGCGACCCCTGCGGTGCGGAAGATGCCGCCGTGCGCGAACATCCGGTCGAGGGCGACGCCCTCCGCATCGAGCACGCGCATGCCGAGGGCGAGCGTGCCGAAGACTCCGTACAGCTGCGCCCGCATGAAGTTCGCGAGGGTGAAGCGGCTGTCGGGCGTGCGCACGAACAGCGGCCTGCCTTCGGTGAGGCCCGCGATGGGCTCGCCGGACAGGTGGTTGTAGGCCAGCAGGCCCCCGGCATCCGGATCGCCGTCCAGCGCCTCGCGGAAGAGCGCCTCGAAGACCTCATCGGCCTCGAGCTCGCCGCCGGCGACGCCCGCGAAGCGCTCGAACAGACCGACCCAGGCCGCCAGCTCGCTCGCGCCGTTGTTGCAGTGGACCATGGCCACCGGGTCACCCACGGGTGTCGTCACGAGGTCGAGCTCGTGGTGCACGTGCTGGAGCGCCCGCTCGAGCACGACCATCGCGAAGATGCTCGTGCCTGCGCTGACGTTGCCGGTGCGCGGGGCGACCGAGCAGGTCGCC
>NZ_RRYE01000417.1 GCF_004010105.1 Microbacterium sp. CPCC 204701 | reverse complement strand
CGGCCGCAGGGCCGCGGGGTCCCCGCATCCGTCGTTCTGGGGTTCCGCGTGGACGACGGCCGCGTGCTTCCTCGCATACATCGGGGGAGTGTGGTTCGGTGTGCTCGCTTCGGGCGCAGGACTCGGGGTGGCCGCGGGGGTCGCCGGGCGCTTGGCGACGTCGTGGTTCGGGCTCGTGATCGCGGCGGCCGCCTTCGTATGCGCGTGGTCGGGCATCGCGCTCGTGCGCACGCGCGCCCATCGCCCGCGATGGCCGTGGGAGGACGAGGACGGCGAGTGACGCGGGAATCCGGGCGCCGATCGCCCGCCCGTACTACCGTTGAGCCCGTGGAGCGGTCGCTCGAGACCCAGGTCAGCCAGGCGGTGGACGCCTGGCTCGCATGGCTGCCGCGATGGGAGCCGTCCACGCACCGTGGCCGCACCGCGCCGTGTCGTCGCTGCTTCGGCTCGCCCGTCCTGTCGGCCGCAGGGCTCGGTGCCGACGTTCCGCACGGGGTCCAGCACGGGATCTCGACCCGCATCAAGACGATCGTCGACCGTGCCGTCGCCGAGTACACCGCGCTGAACCTGCCCATGCTCCAGGCCGAACTCGATCAGCAGGCCGCGCGCAACCGGGCGCGCAGCTACCGTCCGACCGAGGGACTCGACCCCGAGTTCGAAGGGCTCCCGCTCGACCCTGATCCGGTGCCTGGGGCGCCTTTCCTCTTCACGATCGCAGGGCTCGCCGAGCAGTCCGACGCCGACGTGCCCGACCTGCCGCCGCTCAGCGACGAGGCCAAGGCGGCGCTGCGGCAGGAGGTGGGCCTCGCCGACGACTACGCCAACATGGTCGGCCGGGAGGTGTGCACGATCCTGCTGCATCACCGCCTGCGCATCCAGGCGGCGATCGCCGAGTTCGTCGAACCGCAGATCGAGGCGATGCTCGCCGACCTGACGAAGTCCCTCGACGCCCCCTTCGACCCCCACGACCCGCGCAACGACTGACCACCTCGTGCTGGCCAGGTTTGCGGCATCCGTCGTCGCTCGTTCGGGGCCTCTTCGGGTGCGAGAACGCCGATCGGTGACGGCGACACGCCGGTGACGGATGCCTCGTCCCGGCGTGTCGGGTGACGGACTGGTGTAATGCAGCGAGCCTGAGGGGGAGAGGTGCTGGCGGGACACGGAGGTGATTTTGCTAGCATGGCCAGGTTTGCTGCCGCTCCGCGGCATGCGTCATCCATGGCATTCCGACCCGCGGGGAGGTGAGGTGGCCACACGGCTTCCGTCGGCGCCTCCGATCCTGCCCGGGCTCGCCTATATCCGTCCTCTCGGCTCTGGCGGCTTCGCCGACGTCTTCCTCTACGAGCAGGACATGCCACGCCGCAACGTCGCAGTCAAAGTCATGCCCAGCGACGTGCGGGATCCGGAGCTGCGGCGCATGTTCAACGCCGAGGCCGACGTGCTGGCGCACCTGTCGGCGCACCCGTCGATCGTCACGGTGTACCAGGCGAGCATCTCGGCCGACGGCCGGCCCTACATCGTCATGGAGTACTGCCCGGGCTCGCTCGCGCAGCGCTATCGGGTCGAGCGCATCCCGGTCGACGAGGTGCTCGCGACCGGTGTGCGGATGGCGAGCGCGCTCGAGTCCGCCCACCGCGCAGGCCTCATCCACCGCGATGTGAAGCCCAGCAACATCCTCGTCACGACCTTCGGCACGCCCGTGCTCGCCGACTTCGGCATCTCGGCGTCGCTGCAGCGCAAGAGCACGGGCGAGGAGGTGCTCGCGATGTCGATCCCGTGGAGCGCCCCCGAGGTGATCGCCGAGCAGACCACGGGCACGGTCGAGAGCGAGGTGTGGAGCCTCGGAGCGACGGTGTACTCGCTGCTGGCCGGGCACAGCCCGTTCGAGCGCCGTGAGCGCGGGCAGAACACGAAGGATCTGCTGCGCCGCCGCATCGCGCGGGCGACCTACGTCGAGATCCCCCGCCACGACGTGCCGCAGTCGCTGCAGCGCGTACTCGCGACCGCGATGAACCGCGACGCGGCGCGGCGGTACCCGTCGGCGCGGGCATTCGCCGAGGCGCTGCGCGAGGTGCAGACCGAGCTCGGCCTGTCGCCGACTCCGCTCGAGGTCCCGGACACGGACTGGTCTCCGGCATCCGCCCCCGTCGACTTCGGCGACTCCGCGCTGCGGGGTCCCACGCGGTCGCACGTGGAGCGCGACGTGACGCGCAAGACGCGCAGCAGCAGCAGCGTGGCGGCTCTCGCCCGCGACGAGGATGCCGAGCTGTCGTCACCGGCACGGCGCGGTGCGCGCGGCGCGCTGACGTGGCTCGCCGGCATCGGTGCGGGAGTGGTGCTCGGCGCCGGCGTCGTGGTGGCGGCGCTCTTCGCCACGGGAGTGCTGTGATGCGCGCGGGGGTGCGGTGATGCGGCGGAGCACGCTCGCCGGACTCGTCGCCGCCGGCGCGGCGGTCGCG